>JAHFAA010000088.1 GCA_023250775.1 Bdellovibrionales bacterium | reverse complement strand
AGGCCAGATCGACCACGGCGGGAACGCCGGTGAAATCTTGCATGACAACGCGAGCTGGGTGGTAGGCAATTTCGCGATCAGATTTTTTGTCCACGGCCCATTTGTCGACCGCCTCAACATCGGCCCACTCGACCGTTGTGCCATTCTCGTGGCGAAGAAGATTTTCCAAAAGGACCTTCATACTTTTTGGCAGCTTATCGATATTTTTGAGGCCCAATTTTTTGGCCTCTTCAATGCTGTACATCCAGTATTTATTCTTTCCGACTACTAATTCTTTTAGGACGCGACTCATGGCCTTACCTCTATGTAAAAAGTTTGGTTAAATTTGGAGCTATACTACGAAAAAAAGAGATATTTGGGAATAATATGTTCAGATCGAAAATGTCAGTCCAGGCGTGCGTTTTTCTGCCACGTAGCGAGACAATAGCTGCCATTCACCAGCACCGATCGACTTAATCTGTAGTCCGTACTCTTCAAGCTTTCGTCTCAGGTGATAAATATGGACGTCGAGCGCCTTGGGATGAACGACTGTACTGCCCCACACCGATTTCATAAGCACGTCTTTGTGCACGCGACGCTCACTTGATTGGAGAAAAAGGGATAAAATTTGAATTTGTTTAGTGGTCAAGTTGTCCATGGTGACACCGTCCACCAGCACATTCTTGCCTTCAATCCCCAAACCAGTCGTCGACTTATTTCCATGCTGTTCTAGAATTCTCTCTGCTTTGACTAAAAGTTCGGTGGGGCGAAAGGGCTTCGTCAAATAATCTATAACGCCATCGGTAAACAGATTACTCATGATCCCGTAATCATCTAGCCCAGAGACCACGATAATGGGGGTATTAGGATGTATCTGTCGGTATTCATACATATGTTCTGTGAATCTTCCGTCAGGAAGCAAAAGGTCAGAAATAAGTAGATCGGGTGCAGAGCTGGTTTTCGCCAAGTCAAACAAACCACTGAGACTTCTCAACAGCTCAACTTTGTAGTCGTCCGAGAGAATTTCCTTATAGACGCCAAGGCATCCCTCATCATCTTCTAGCACCCATACTGTCTTCATAAAACCATTGTCCTAATATACTAGTAGATGTTGTAACACTTGGCGTTGGTAAATTCTAGTATGCCTAGCTCGCCAAGCTCGCGTCCAAACCCACTGGCCTTCACGCCACCAAAGGGCACGCGAGGATCTGATTTGACCACACTATTCACAAAAACGCTTCCACATTCTAATTTTCGTGCAACTTGTTCACAGAGACCAGAGTCTTGTCCCCAAACGCTTCCCCCAAGTCCATAGGGAGTGCTGTTGGCAATTTTAATTGCCTCACTTAAGTCATCGTAATCAAAAATCAAAGCAACAGGGCCGAAGGCCTCTTCATTGAACAGGCGCATTTTTGGAGTAATACCAGACAAAATGGTTGGGGCAAAAAATTGCGGATGTCCAGGAATTGTATCTCCTCCCAAATTCAAAATTGCCCCCTTGGAGACCGCATCAGCAAGTAAAATTTCCAGGGTCTTCATTCCGCGAGAGTGAAAGAGCGGCGAGAGTGTGGTGCCGGGGTGGCGTGGATCACCTGGCCTTAAATTCAGGAAGTGCTTCTTAAGCCCTTCGATAAATTGTTCTTTTAGTTTTCTGGGAACAAAAAAGCGTTTAGCGGAAATACAGGTCTGGCCGCAATTAATCATGCGAGAGCGCACGGCCTCAGGAATCACTTTTTCTAAATTAGCATCAGGCATAATCAGAAAGGCATCAGAACCACCAAGCTCAAGGAGGACTTTTTTGAGATGACGGCCTGCCATCTCTCCGACTTTTTTTCCAGATTCAGAACTGCCTGTGAAGGACACTCCTCGCACCAAGGGTGAACTAATGATTTTTTCCATATCGCGCACATGCGCCAGGACAACTGAAAAAATATCCTGTCCGAATTGCAACTCCTGGGCGACTTGCTGAAAAATTTCTTCCACCATCATAGAGGATAGCGGAGTTTCCGGCGCGGGTTTCAAAAGCAAGGTATTGCCCGCGAACAAGGTTGGAATTCCAAAACGCAGCGCCTGCCATAGGGGAAAATTCCAAGGCATGATCGAGAGAATCGGCCCCAGTGGCTCAAAACAAACTTCATGCTTCTTACCATCGGCCTTAATCAATCGTGAGGCCAAATATTTTTCGCAATTTTCACCAAAATGTGAAATTAAAGTACAGCATTTTTCCACTTCCGCCTTGGCCTCTGGAAGGCGTTTGCCCATTTCAGAAGTAATAGTGGATGCCAGCTCATCTGTTTTTTGCACCATCAAAAGCCGCACTTTTTCCAAAAATTTTATTCGATCCTTGAGCGAACGATCACGCCATGAAAGATGCGCCTGCCAGCTGGACTGAATCTTGGTTTCAATTCGAGAGACCGGCCAAGCGTCATAAGCATGAAGCACCTCACCGTTAAAAGGATCGTGCACAAAAAAATCCATAGGGGCCTCCAAGTCGCTGGACAATAAGTGTCGCTAATTATAGTAAGCCAGTGATGAGTGAGCGAGATAAGATTTTTTCAAAAAAACAGCAGGCCATCGCCCCTTTCGAATTCAATCAAGCGGTCGCCTCTGTTTTTGACGACATGGTGAGTCGATCGATTCCTTTCTACAATGAAATCAATAAAATGATTCTCGATTTGGCCCGCACAGAATTGAAGAATGGGGCACGCATTTATGACTTGGGCTGCTCCACGGGACATACAATTCTCACTCTTGATCAGGAGGCCAAGGCCCAGGGGCGAGAATTTTCTTATGTTGGCGTTGATTCTTCAGGCCCTATGATTGCGGCCTGTCGCAAGAAATTCGACAACAGTGGTGTGCACAACTTTGAGCTCATTCAGGCCAAGATCGAAGACATCAACATCGAAAAAGCTGACATGGTTATCTTCAACTACACTCTGCAATTTATCCGGCCTCAAAATCGCCCCAAACTTTTAAAAAAGATCGTCAAAGGCCTGGCAAAAAATGGCGTGTTCATCTTAAGTGAGAAAATTATTAGCAACAATTCCCATATCCAGAATCTCACGACAAAACTTTATTATGATTTCAAAAAAAGAAATGGTTATTCTGAATTGGAAATTTCGCAAAAAAGAGAATCACTGGAAAATGTTCTCATTCCATGGACGCCTGAAAAAAATCTTTCGTTGCTAAAAGACACTGGCCTCAAAAATGTTGCCATGCTGTTTAAGTGGTATAACTTTGCCAGTTTTATCGGATACAAGTAATGCTGTCTTATTTGGAAAATCTTCCAGGAAAAATCAATATCCCCGAGCTTACGAATGTTTTAGGCGAAAGGCTCAAAGCATTTTCACAGCGAGTGGTACCGGCCCCCTATCAAAAGTTGCTCGGCGAACTATCTCAGTTTAAACCTGGTCCATACTCATCTCGTGTCCTTGATGGCACCGTTAGCATAGGCCATCCCAATGATCTCTCACAGCAAGAGCGCCAAAAATGCATTGAGATGGCGCGCAAATTCGGCCCTTGGCGCAAAGGTCCCTTTGAACTTTTTGGCCAGCTCATTGATGCTGAATGGCGCTCGGATTTAAAATGGGAACGACTGCGTCCTTTTCTGCCTGGCCTAAAAGATTCTGTCATCCTTGATATCGGATGCAATAACGGACACTATCTTTTTCAAATGGCGGAACAACGTCCCAAGATTGCTTTTGGGATTGATCCCACCGATCAGTACTATGCTCAATATCAATTCCTGCAATATTTTAAGGCCGACCCGCGCACGCAGATGGAACTTCTCGGCGTCGATGATTTGAAATTTTTTGAACAGGTTTTCGATGTGGTCTTTTCCATGGGTGTTATCTATCACCACCGGCACCCTCTCTTACAGTTGGAATATATTCGTCAGTCGCTAAAACCCAATGGAAAAGTCATTCTTGAAACGATGACGATCCCCGGCCCAGCCGATTATTGTCTCTTCCCAAAAGATCGATATGCGCAAATGCGCAACGTGTGGTTTGTGCCAACAAAAGAGGTCGTCATAAGCTGGCTTGAACGCAGTTACTTTAAAGATATTCAACTTATTTTTGATGTGAAGCTGACGGAACAAGAACAACGTGTGACTGATTGGTCAACCTTTCGCTCACTCTCTGATTATCTGCATCCAGACAACTCTGAGTTAACTATCGAGGGATACCCCGCCCCTTGGCGCACGGCCTTCATTGCCACCGCGCCGACTACTCTATGATTTTGTCCTTGGACACCCAGCCTTTTTTCCCATCCGCCAGGAGAATCAGCGCCCACTGATCCATCTTCTCGAGGACACTGAACTCAGCTCCTTCATGCAAGGTAAAAAGCACGACATTATCTTTTCCGATGGCCGAGTAGATATTCACTTCAGGGGCCGTAACTACGCCGAAAGTATTATTTTTAAAAAGTGTCAACGAGTAAGGGATCGCGGCAAGAATAAAGAGAAAGGCAAAAATATTTCTTAACATTTTTGGCCACGCCCATTTTTTATAGAGCAGGATTAACTGAGAAGACCACATCACGACGGAGCAAAGAGCAAGAAAAATTAGAAACTCACCACTGGTAAAAGGAAAGGCCATATCACCCATCGCCGACTTGCTGTCAATTTTATCGACAGTTTTCTCATGGGCATATTTGAGGTTGTAGCGAATATCCGGATCTCTAGGAGAAAGTGATAAGGCCTTTTTATAATAATATACGGCCTGCCCGAGATGCTGCGATTTCATGTGCGCATTGCCTAAATTCAGATATACATCAGGGAGATTTGGCTTTTGAGAAATGATGTCGTCATACCCCTTGATCGCGGTAGCATAGTCGCCGTGATTATAGGCTTCATTCGAGCTCACAAATAAAGTGGAGATGTCGCTATTCATGATTTCATCTCCTTTTCAATTTTTTCGAAAAGCAATTTTACTTTAGACAAAATATTTTTCTTTCCGTCTGCTGATAATGCCACACCACCGTATTGGCTTTTTTCTATGCGATCAAAAAAATCTTTGATCTCAGCAATCGTAGATGGATTAATTTTGCGAGGGACCAATAATCTTTCGACATCAAACTGAGTAATCGCCCGGCCATCCACATTGCATTTATTACCTAAATAATCTTTAAAAAGATTGATCGCATCTTCAATAAATTTTGAACTTTGAATAAGCTTTTTGTAATCATCTAAGAACTCTTTGGCGGCCTTTGTTTTTCGTGTGAGTCGAATGTCTCCTTTTGATACGAGACGTCTTGAGATTATTAGCTGAAGGAAAAAATAGAGAATCGGCAATCCCAAAATAATGATCACCAAAATAATCTTTGCGCTTAAACCAAGCTCGCCATCATTCAAGGAATTCAAACTGTATCGAATGGGCATCAGATCTTGGCCAAGAATTTCAATACTCTTCTTCGAAGAAACGGTAGGCTGAAGCGCCGTATGGTTAATATCGTCTTTCTCACCGGGAAGAACATTGAGGGCGAAGGACTCGGACTGAATAGTTTGATAAGACTTGCTGGCAGGATTAAAAATGACAAGTTTTATGGCAGGGAACGTCTGAGTGCCTTCTTTCTTTGGAATGATTGCCCGCTTGAACATCTTAGAAGCGAGAACTCCAGATGGGACCAAATTCTTTTGCAACGTCGGTTTGTCATCATAGAATTTGAAGTCTTCTGTCTCTTGCACGGGAAGGACAGCGTTTTCCAGTTGGCCATAACCTTTCAACAAAACGGTCATGGTCACCGACTCCCCCACTTTGACAGTGTCTTTATCAATTTTGGCCTCAAGGGAAAAATTTCCGACAAGTCCGGAAAAGCCGTCAGGTCTTGGAGTTGGCAGCTCTCGAACTTCGATAGGAATGGCGTGCGCGACTAATTGGACACGTCGTCTTTCAGCAAAGCCGCCGCCAAAAATCTGATCAAACATGGAATGCCCGCGTCTTCTGCCTGATCCTTCGACAATAACATCGCCAAGCAGTCGCGCCTCTTCAATCGTCACTTTTCCTGGGCCGAGGCCGGTAAGAAGATAGGAAATCTCCAATACCTGCCAAGGAATTCCATTGATCATCTTTTCATATTTTCTCTGATCACCAAGTTGCTCCTTCCAAAGCCCCTTAAACTCAGGAAAATCCAAACTGGCGTTGGACATCCCGGCGCGAGTAAAAAGTCTGAAGGTATAAATAAATTGCTCATGCACAAAAGGTGAAGTTTTATCAACCACCGCCTCGACAAAAGCATTTTTTCCCTCAGGCGCCTGCGTTCTATCTTGATTCTGTGTTTTGGCAACTTTGATCGTGGCGGTTTGACTTTTATATTCAGTCCCATCGACATCCACGATGGCCGGGCCGAGAGTGAACTCCCCTTCTCGTTTTGGTACGAGGATGAATTGAAAAACTTTCGTTACGGTGGTTGCCCCATTAATCATCTGAAGCTGTGATGAGGTGCCAGATTCCTGGATGCTAAAGTTTTCGCTTCCCATAATTTTTGGGTCTGAGGCGGATTGTGTGCCATTCACCTGGACCTCGAGTTCGATCTGGTCATCCATGGTAATGGCATTATTATTGAGCGCAATTTGGACAGAAATATCGCCTGCGAACACCGAATGCATCGACAATAGAGCGAGAATAAAAATAAATCGCATGATTACCAATCCTTCTCTACTTGATATTGTCCGCCACCCTCTTCCATTTTTTCTTTCATATGTTTTTTTCTATTCTCGTCGAGGCCCTTGAGTAGTTGGACAGCTTCTTCTTTGCTCATTTTTCCTTGATCGTTTTTTTGTCCTTCCTTGCCCGCTTGCGCATTTTCTTGCTTAGACTGTTCTTGCTTTTGTTGTTGCGCTTGTTTTTGTTGTTCTTCCTGTTTTTTTTCTTGCTCTTTATTTTGCTCATTTTTTTGATCTTTTTTCTGATCATTCTTTTGGTCTTGTTTTGGATCCTGCTTCTGATCTTGATTTTGTTGCTTTTGCTGATTCTGCTGTTGTTTTTCCTGCTGCTTCTTATTTTCTTCCATTCTACGTTTTAATTCTTCTCTGACAAACTCAATATTATACTTGGCATCCTGGTCATTGGGATCAATTTCGAGGGCCTTTTTGTAATATTCAATCGCCTCAGGAAGCTTTCCCATGCGATAGGCCGTGTTTCCAAGATTATACAGAGAACTCTGCTCTAATTTCTTGTCGCCTTGAGTTGCAGTGGAGGCATAAAGATTGAGGGCCTTTTCAAAGTCATTGTTCTTGTAATAACTGTTTCCAAGATTGAACTTAAGATTGGTATTTTTTGGATCGCTAATTTGGGCATCCAAAAAGGACTTAAGCGCCTCAGGGTATTTTTTACTCTGATAGGCACTTTCGCCATCATACAAAGAAGCGGCATGAAGATTAAAACTCACAAGCAAAAGTAAGAGAATGCCCGTTTTGCGCTCAGAGATAAAAACTTCAAGAATCAGAAAAAAGAGCGCAATGAAAACGAACCACTGGAAACGTTCTTCAAATCTTTGCCGCTTGCCACTTTTTAAATCTTTCTCCTCCACCTTTTGAGTAATATCCTTATAGATGTTTTCCAGATCAAGATCTCCGCTCACTGATCGGACATAGCTACCGCCAGTCTCAAGTGCAATTTTCTGCAACGTCGTTTCATCTAACTTACTTAAGATAAGGTTACCCGAGCTGTCTTTTTTAAAACCGCCATTCTCTTTATCGGGAATAGGGGCCCCTTCTTCCTTGCCTATACCAATAGTGTAGATCTTAATCCCCTGTTCACTGGCCTTTTTTGCCATTTCGATGGGATTGCCCATGTGATCTTCGCCATCCGTGATAATCACAAGGACTCGTGATTTCTTATCATCCTGCTCAAAAGATTTTATCCCCTTGGCAATAGCATCTCCCAAAGCTGTCCCTGGAACCGGAATTAAATTTGTATCCAAATCATCGAGAAAGATTTTGACGGCGCCATAGTCAAGAGTCAGCGGCGCCTGTAAAAAACTGGTACCCGCAAAGGCGATCAACCCAACTCGATCTCCTTGCAGCATATTCATAAAGTCACCAATTTTTCTTTTGGCACGCTCAAGACGATTGGGTGAAACATCTTCTGCCATCATGCTTTTTGAAACATCAAGAGCTATAATGATATCCACGCCACGTCGTTTAACCTCTTCCCAATGAAATCCCCAGCGGGGACCGATTAAGGCCATCACGGCAAACATAAATGTGAGGATGAGAACGACGGCCTTTAGCTTCTGCCTGCTGGGAAGAAAATTAGACAACAACCTTTCTCTTAATTCTGGACTGACGAATTTTTCAATAAGCGTCGCCTTCTTATTAAAGGCCCAAACATAAAATACCGCCAGGATGGGCACGCCTAAGAAAAACCAAATGTATTCAAGATTGGCAAACTTCATCAGGGTATTTTCCTTAAAATTGTTTGACCTAAGACGATTTCACACACCAGTGCAAACATTCCGATCAGGAGAAAAACACCAAAAAGCTCATTATATTCCGTATAGGTTTTAGATTTGATTTCAGTTTTTTCCAGTCGGTCGATTTCGTCGTAAATCTTTTCCAGCTCCTCCGTTTGCGTCGCTCGATAATATTTGCCGCCCGTGGCAGTGGCGATGCTTCGAAGAGTATCTTCATCCAAATCAACATCTTGATAGACAAATCGTTGCCCAAAAAGGGTATCGGCCAAGAAAGGCGCCTTGCCATGAGTGCCTACACCGATGGTATAGACTTTTACTCCCAGCGAATTGGCAATCTCGGCGGCCTTGTCTGGCGGCAATTGTCCGGCATTGCTTCGCCCGTCAGTTAAAAGAATCATAATTTTGGATTTCGCTTTCAGGTCTTTCATGCGATTGACACCGACACCGAGCGCTGAGCCAATGGCTGTTGAATCACCGGCCATGCCAATCTCAACCTTGCTCAGCAATTCAACCAAAATGCCGTGATCTAGGGTCAGCGGACATTGGGTATAGGCATCTTCGCCAAAAACCACAAGCCCCATGCGATCGCTGGCGCGTTTATCAATAAATTTCGCCACGACTTCCTTAACAATCGCCAAACGATTCACCCTTTTCCCTTCTCTCTCAAAGTCCAGGGCCTGCATACTGCCTGAGGTATCAAGCAGCAACATGATATCGACTCCTTCAGAAGAAGTTTCGGTAAATTTCTTTCCCTGTTGGGGACGGGCAAGGGCCAGAACAAAGAAAATGATGGCCAGGATTCTGAGCCATAAAAGAAGCTGCCGAGGATGAAAGCGCGTTGTGACTTTAATGTTCTTGATCACCTCAAGACTTGAAAAACGGAAGCGCCCGCCCGTCGAACGAGCTTTCCAATAAACTGGAATGATCGTAAGCAACAAAAGAAAAAACCAAGGATGGGCAAATCTCATACGATGTTGTCCTCCTCATTTTCTTTATTGACTTCTTTTGGCATGGTTTCTTTAACAAAGCGCTGTGCTATCTGAACCAAGGTCTCAGAATCACCGTCGGTTATGGTTGAATCAGTGAATTTAATCAAATCGGTTTTTTCCAGAAGAACGATAAATTGCTTGCGCAGCCCTTGATCTAATGAGGTGACTGAACCAATGTCACGTTTAATTTCCTCAATTGTTTTATCAGTCACAGGCAAGAAGAATATTTTTTCAAAATAGATTCGTACAATTTCAGACAAGCTAAAGGCATAAAGCTTCAACGGAGTTCTTGGTAATCGTTGCAATGCTTCGAGCGCAACCTCATGAGGCGGACGAATGAAGGCGTCATCATTTTTCTTTTTTCTTATTTTCTTAAACATAGAGACACCAAAACCGGCAAGGAGAAGGACAAGAATGCCTGCGGCCAAGTAATACGGCCAACGAGCAGGTGATAAGATAATGGGTTTTATGTCGCGAATATCTTTTTTTGCAGACTTATCCTTCGATAATACAGATTCCACCTCCACAAAGATTTCAGAAGATTTAATCGATTCCTCAACGCCCTTACTATTTTTATATTTAATTTCCAAGGCGGGAAGAATATAGGAACCAACAAGATCGGCTTGCAGTTTGTACCATAGGGATGAAATATTACGATCATCGACAAGCTTTTCCGGAGTCGTTCCAAAATCAACGATCCGAAAACCCTGTATCTTATCGCCTACATTAGGGATAGGAAGAGAAAGCCCTTTCGGGGTATCCAAGGTGACGGTAAACATCACCAGATCGCCGGTGGACACAAGGGCCTTATCCACTTTGGCATCAAGCTTAACCTCGGCCGAAAAAAGCGCGGCAGAGAAGAGGCCTAGAAAAAATGTGAGCGAAATTATTTTCATCATTTTACATTTTCAGGAAAAAATTCCACTTGTTCAGTTTTAATTTTTTCCTCCACCATATCCTGATAGAGTTTCTGAACTTTCTCCACGGTATATTCCTTTTTTACAATATCCTTAATGTCTTTGTACGCGCCTTTATATTTAGTCTTATTGCTCTTGTAATAATTTTCGATGTCACTTTCATCGGTTTTTAATTTGGGCTGAATTTCGGTTTCATAAACTTTGCCTACAATTAACTGCTTCTCTACTTGAGCAAGTTTTTTCCTGAGCTCTGGGTCCCTATCAAACCCCATTTTTATAGCATGCTCAAAAACAATTTTGTCCGCAACGAAGGACTGAAGCATTTGATTTTTTTTCTGAGGGTTTTTCAATTCCTCTTTAACGCCCTGGGGGAGTCCGTCAATAAACTCGTTAAGTTCATAATCATACAGCTCTTTGCCACCGACCTTGGCCACAACCTTTCCGCCTTGCTTTGGATTAAGGGCCGTTTTTTCACTCAAAACCATATTAGCGGCACTATAGCGCTGAAGCTTTTCGAGGAGCGCGACCACGGCCTTGCCGGCATCGGCCTTGTTGGTAGAATTGGGATCGAAGGTTTCAACATCATAGTACCATTTCACGGCCTTCTCATAATGACCGGCCTTCTCACTTAATTCTCCCAGCGAAAAGGCTATCGCAGACTTTTCTTTGCCGCTTAAATTGCTCTTATCGAGATAGCTCTCATAACTGGCAATGGCCTCATCAAGAAGTCCTGCACTTTCCAATTTTGCAGCAGTATTCCGAAAGGCCTCAGAATCCACGCCCACCAGATTATTGTTTTTCAGCATCAAAACAATTGCAACTCCAACAATAAGTTGAACGCCAATGATAACAATTAATCGAATATCCTTAGTCATATTTATTTCCTATTTTCCCGGGCCTTGAAAAATC
>JAHFAA010000486.1 GCA_023250775.1 Bdellovibrionales bacterium | reverse complement strand
CATAATTAAATCAGAAAGGGCAGTGGCCAAGTCCTTACTTCCGGACCATGGATTGGAAAAGAAGTGAAGGTAGCTGCCCTGGACACACACACAGACACAGGGAGGCGTTTTATGTACATGGCAATTGCTGTCGAACATCCCAAACATCCATCTCGTCGCGACCAGTACCATATCTGGTATCTGGATCTCGACGAGCGTGGAAACGTGGTCGGTATCGGCAAAAAGACCCGTGAAGAATTGATCGAGGCCCTGTTTCGGAGCTACGGTGCCACCGGCCGTTCCAATTGGCGCGCTTTTAGAAAAGGAGAAGAACAATCGACGCCCATTGAAGTTTACGACTTTATCTCGCAGAACATTTTCGAGAACACTCATTTTGGTGAGCTGCCAACCTTGGCAGAATTTCAGTCGACCATTAATTTGTTACGCTCACGTTTTGAAATGCAATGTACCGAGTCAGGCGATTACATACCTGAGATGCTGACTCAACATTCGGCCTAATTGAGAAAAAGGCCCCATTCAGGGGCCTTTTTTTCGCCAAACGCAACGCAGAAGTTAACTTTTTTCTATTTACCTGAGTATTCAATTGCTCTTAAGCCATTTATAATCTGGCCCGTCTGGATGCACATTACCGCATCATCACAGGAGATTTTTATGGCAAAACCACTGATCGTCGTTAGCGACGGATTCGACAAGGCCTTGTTTGAACAATTGAAAAAAATGCCTGAACTGGAAGTTCACCCTGAAAGCAAACTCGCCAAGGAACAAGTCATGGAACTTCTTCCTCGCATGGAAGGACTGATTGTCCGTTCCGCCACCAAAGTTGACCCCGCCTTCTTAGATAAAGCACAAAAATTAAAACTGGTTATTCGCGCAGGCGAAGGCGTTGATAATATCGATGTCAAATATGCCAAAACAAAAAATGTGAAAGTCGCCAACACTCCTGGCGCCAACTCCAACTCAGCAGCAGAGCACGCCATCAGCTTGATGTTCACAGTTCTGCGCAAAACCGCTTGGGCCCACGCCTCCATGCTGCGTGGTGAATGGGAAAAAACAAAATTTAACGGCAACGAGATGGCAGGAAAAACTGTCGGCTTCGTAGGCTTCGGCCGCATTGGTCAAATCGTCGCTCGTCGCCTGGCCGGCTTTGAAATCAAAGTTCTCTTCGCCGACCCGATGGTGACAAAATGCGAGATCCCCTACGCCAAACCAGCGAGCATTGAAGAGGTTTTCAAACAGTCCGACATCATTACAATGCACATGCCGCTCATGGATAGCACTCGCGGGATGATCACCGAAAAATATTTGCGAACCATGAAAAAAACCGCCATCTTGGTCAATGCCGCTCGCGGCGGAATCGTCAACGAAGAACATCTCTATACTTGCCTGAAGGAAGGCGTTTTCCGCGGCGCCGGTTTCGACGTCTTTGCCAGCGAGCCTCTGGAAAAAAATTCCAAACTTTTGACTTTGGAAAATATCGTCCTCACTCCCCATCTGGGGGCGAGCACGGACGAGGCGCAATTTCGCGTGGGCGAAATGGCGGTTCATCAAATTCGCGAATTTTTCGTCAACAACAAACTCTTGAACGAGGTCAAAGCCTAATGCAATCTTTAGCAATTATCGGCGCCCAATGGGGCGATGAAGGGAAAGGAAAAATCACCGACCTCTTGGGAAGAAAGGCCGATTTGGTCGTTCGTTACCAAGGGGGCAACAATGCCGGTCACACCATCATTGTCGGTGATAAAAAAATTGTTCTGCATCTAATCCCTTCAGGGATTTTGCATAACCACGTTCTTTCAATTGTCGGCCACGGTGTGGTCTTCGATCCCGGGGCGTTCTTGGATGAATTGGTCAAGCTGGAACAATATGGTCTCAAGGTCACTCGCGATAATTTGGCCATTTCAGAAAATTGCACCATCATCACCGCCTACCACAAGTTGATCGACACCCTTCGTGAAAGCAAAGGTCCGCGTAAAATTGGAACCACCGGACGTGGAATTGGCCCTGCTTACGAAGACAAGGCGGGAAGACGAGGCATCAAATTGCGCGACATCGTCAATCGCACAGTATTAAAGCAACGCTTGCAAGAATGTTTGGTGGAAAAAGAAGTTCTGTTCAAACACCATTACCAATCACCCTATCCATCGCTGGAAGAAGAAACCAACCGTCTCTATGAAATGGGCCACAAGGTGGCGCCTTTTCTCTGTGATACCTTTGGACTGATCGACCACGCCCTGCAATCCAATAAAAAAATTCTTTTTGAAGGCGCGCAAGGGGTTTTACTTGACGTTGATTACGGCAGTTATCCTTACGTCACTTCATCCAACACCAGCTTTGGTGGCATTTTCACCGGCGCAGGCCATCCCAATCGTCCGATTGAGGAAGTTATAGGTGTGGCCAAGGCCTACACCACTCGCGTTGGCGAAGGACCATTTCCCACAGAACTCAAAGATGCCGTGGGTGAAAAAATGCAAACGGTTGGCAAAGAATTCGGTGCCACAACTGGCAGAAAACGCCGCTGTGGTTGGCTGGATATTCCACTCCTTCGGTATAGTATTAAGGCCTCGAACTTAACCAGCATTGCCTTGACCAAGCTAGACATTTTGTCTTCGCTCGATGAGTTGAAACTTTGTTTTGGTTATCGCTATCGCGGTAAAGACCTCGACTGCGCCTACCCCGGAATTGATTTGAGTGAAGTGGAGCCGCTCTACAAATCTCTCACCCCTTTCCGCGATACCTTCGCATCTGACAAAACCAGTCGTGAATTTGAAACCTATGTTCGCACCATTGAAGAGATGGCGGGCATCCCCATCGGAATACTAGCTTTCGGCCCGGAAAGAAATCAGATAATATTTAGGAAAGATTATTTTTAAATTAGAGGATTTGTATGAACCGTCGCTGGATATTACTTTTAATTTTGGCCCTGCTGCATTTCCAAATTCCCGCCCTGAAGGCACAGGAAGGAAGTGGCGGCGAGGCCGATTTTGATGAATTAGAGGAAGAGGAATTTTCCAAGGACGATGGTAGCAGCGCGGGAATGGATACCGTC
>JAHFAA010000485.1 GCA_023250775.1 Bdellovibrionales bacterium | reverse complement strand
CACCTCCAAGGATTCATGAAAAATTAATATGGGTCTTTAAATATAAGCTGATGCCCATGATTCATGGGATTAATGAAGAGTATGAATGGCGGGTCATGTTCGGAATTCTGCTTGCCATTTTTATTTTCGCCACAATTGCCCTTACTATTTTCCCGGTTTTACAACAAAGTAGTCAGATTCTTCTTCTTGAAACAGCGAAGAGGGGCGAGCATTTTGCTGAAGAGATTGGCCGATTAAATTCTCGTTGGCTTGAACAAAAAAACCTGGACCGAGTCGACTCGGGATTCTTAGATACCGAAGCGGATGTGGCATCCTATGAACTCTTTGATCTTGAAGGTCGGATTGTTCGTCCCATGGGAAAATTAAATGAGTACACTTCAGATTCACTATCTATTAAGGCGAAAGAATGGGCCGTGGCCTCTTCGAATAAAAATACCGCTGCCTATAAAACAGTTCTGGGAGATGGAGAAATTGGGATTGCTCAAAAAATAATGGCCTATAATACAAAATCAGGGCAGACAGAGGCAGTCGGAGTTATTGCAATCCATTTCACGCCTAAATCTCTGGCCGTTGAAGCAACCAAAAACTCGGCAGCTTTTTTGGAGGCCTTAACAACCTCAGGAATTATCGCCATATTTTTCTTCGGGATTGTTTATTACCTCACCGTCAAACCGCTGGAAGAAATAAGAATTCATGTAGAAGAAACCTTGCGTGGAAAGCGGCGGGGGATTGAAACAAAATTACTCTTCAGTGAGCTGCAACCTCTAAAGAGCGCTCTCAATACGATCTTACAAAGAATTAGAGACCTAACGAATACCGGCGGGGAGCAAGAATTTAAGGAGTCGGAGGATTCGGCACCGTATATTGGATCCTTGAAAGAATTTATTCGTGGTGCAGGTTGTCCCGCTATGGTCTTGGATGCTGACAAAAATCTAAGGGCCATAAATGGAGAGGCAGAAGATTTGACTGGGATTAGGCAAACCGCAGCTGAGGGCATGAGCATTCTTGATGTCGCGCGCGAGCAAGGTTTTGCCGCAACTGTCATTGAGCTTTGTGATAAGTGTGCAAATAACGGAGGTGTAGGACAAGATGGCGCCTATAGCTTAACCGGGCATGAGTATAAAATATTTTCTAATGCATTAATGGGAAAAGACCATTTTGCAAAGGCCTTTTATATAACATTTATAAAGGGTCATTGAGAGATTAGATGAAGCAAAGTAATGCAGTTGCCATTGTGAAATCGTTTAAGGCGCCGCCGGCACCTGGCAAGCATTATCGTCTTTTGTGTATGACTGGGGAGCATAAAGGAACTTCATACTATCTAAAAGAAAATCGCGCCCTCCTGGGAAGATCAGAAGAGGCCGATGTCCTTTTGGTAGATGTAAAAGCATCGCGAGAGCATGCGGAGCTAACAAAATTTAAAGATACCTATATTGTGACAGATTTAGGATCTCAAAATGGTATCATCGTCAATGATTTGAAGGTTGCACAGCATACTCTTACGAATGGTGACAAGCTCATCATTGGTCAGACTGTTTTCAGATTCGATATTTTAGAAGTTAAAGATCTCATTGCAGAAATCAAAAATAATCCGCTAGGAAAACCTTCCAAGGCGGAAAGTGAAAAAGCTGAAGCGGCGGTAACTCCAAAAAAGAAGCCAAGCCGACTTATTATGATTGGTGTCGCCGCTGTTTTTGTCATCTTTATGATGCTCGATGATGGCGGCAAGCAGCCGGCCACAAAAAAAGAAGATAGTGATAAGAAGGTACAGGATATTACGGACAGTTACACAGCACAGCTTTTGAAAAAAAAGGAAGTTGAAGATAAAGATTTACAAAAAAAATTAGATTCAATCATTCAAAGAGGGCAGCGAGAATACCGTGAAGGTAATTTCTTCAGGGCGATTGAAGAATTTAATTTGGCCTTAGTTCTCAATCCCAATAATGGCCGTGCCGCTTTTTATTTGAATAAAACAAAGCAGGCCCTGGATCATTCAATTGAAGAGCTCTTTCTGAAGGCCAGACGGGACTATGATTCCCTGAGATATCAGAGTGCCGCCTTAACCTATTGCTCGATTATGCGAATACTTGAAGCTTATAAAGATGATGAAAGATTTAAACGTGCTGAAGGACAATTAAGAAACGTAGAAAAAGAATTGGGGATGTTAGAAGGTGAATATAAGTGTTTTGAAGAATAACGAACTGCTGGCAAAGTTCGACCTGTCCAAGGAAATTAAGGGCGTGAAGGGACAGGGTGTGACGTTCTTTATTGGAAGAGCACAGCACTGCCATGTCCTGCTCGATGACATGCAAATTTCGCGTGAGCATGCACAGCTCACATTTAAAAATTCAGAATGGTATATCAAAAAAAATTCACCTTACACAGAGCTTCGACTGAACGGAAGTGATGTTAGCGAGGCCAAATTAAAAAATGGGGACCTTGTCACGATTGGACAATATATTTTGTCCTTTTCAATTCCTGAATATGACAAGAGTTTAGATTCAGACGTTAAAAGTGGCGTTGTTGATCGTGTTCAAAAGTTTGAAGTCATCGACGATGACAAACAACCTGCTGCAGCTCATGAAGCTATGCCGGCAGACACCGTTTCTGCCGAGGCCACAACCTCGCATGATCCTACTCAAACAGCAACTGCGACAGCGACGGCGGACAATCTTGAAGTCAAAAGTGATACTGCCAAAACACAAACAGAGGAAGGTCTTGGCGGAGATGCAAATCTAGGTCAGGCCTTTGAGGAAGGGCCACAGGCCGGTGTAGATACAATGCCCCAGGAAATACAACCGATGGAAGGTGAGCAGGCCTTTCCGGTGCAAGAGGTTGAAGAAGTTGACGGCACGAAGGTCATGCAAAGTTTTTCCAAAACTGAATTGGAGCTTTTGGGAGAATTTGCTCCTTATGACCGCTATGTTGTCGATGGGAAAGAAACTTTTATTGGCCGTGATGTAAATAAGTGCCAGATTATTTTGAATGATCCAGAAGTCTCTTCAGTCCATGCGGTGATAAGAAAGACAAAAATCGGACTTGTGCTCGAAGATTTGC
>JAHFAA010000087.1 GCA_023250775.1 Bdellovibrionales bacterium | reverse complement strand
TAAGCGAGTCACGATCGGAAGGCGTGCCGACATCAATCGCCGGAATAACGGTATTAACTCCCGCCGCCAGGTTATTGAGAGAGAAAATGGGGAAGACCGGCAAATCCACATCCCCTTCCACATACGGAAGATGACGATTCAAAGCATAGTGTTGCGCCGCCAGGAAACGGTGCGTGCGATCGGCACCTTTAGGTGTGCCTGAGCTGCCGGTGGTGAAGGTGATCAAGGCGGTATGTTCTTTTTCGACAGGGGCGACAGGACAATAACTTTTTTCCTGCATCAACTCTTCCAAGCGTGCGGAATATTTTCCTTGCGCCGGCCCGGCGACGATTTTCAAAGGAATTTTTGCAATCTCAGGCACCTCTTGCAGATAAACAAAGGCGCGCTCGACCGAGATGATGACTTTGGGTGAGGCCTGCTCGGCCGAAACTCCCAGCTGATCGCGCCGGGCCCACGAATCCAAGAACACCGGAATGGCCCCAATCTTTTGCAAGGCAAACATGGTGGTATAGAGATAGAGGCTCATGGGAATAAAGACAATAGCGCGATCACCTTTTTGAATTCCCAGTTTGGTCAGACCCGTACCGATCACGCCAATCAGATGATTGAGTTCCTGGACGGTTACGGAGCGATGGGGCAGGGGAGTTTCCAAATTGAAATCCCAATTCTTTAAAACTTCGGTATCAACCCAGGTGAGAATTTTTCGCGTGGGGAAATTTTTGAGATGTTCCTTTAAAAAAGAAAAGACGTTGTTTTCTTCCGCCTCGCCTTCGTAATAACCAATTCGCGGAGCGATTTTGTTGAGGGTGGAACGAATCGCCGCGCACACCTCATTTGTATGTGTCCAAAGAAGAGCATGTCCGCCATCGGCAATTTCGATTAATTCTCCACCCAGCTTTTCCGAAAGCGGCGTAATTTGTTCCGCGCGAGTTGAGGTTTTATCTTGCCGTCCATAAAGAACCACCACAGGAACGCCACTTTGTTTTAAGGCCAAGAGAGAATAATTCAAAGTTGGCGAATCATTTTCTTTTTCCAGAACTGACTGGCGCAGCATCACAGGTGAAGCATACAGCTCCCGTTGCGCCTGGTAGTCAGCGGGAACAGACTTGGGAAAACTGGAGGTCTCAAGCATGCTGTCAATGGCCTTGGTTCCTTTGTTTTTCAGTAAAACATCAGAGAGAATAGGCAAGTTCAAGGCCATGCGGGCGACGGGGCCGGCGGCATTCTTAATAAAAACATAGGGTGAAACCAGGATGACCGCCGAGGGGCGAATATTATTTTTCAAGAGAACAGCGGCGTCGTTGATGGCGCGAGTGCAGCCAAAGCTGTAGCCGAGTATGATAAGATTTTCGCTTGCTCCGTCTAACACGTCGGTGACGGTTTGATAGGGATTTTGATAACGATCGATATTTTTCCATTCAACGGAGTTTCCTATTCCTTCCGCGACATTTTTAAAATCTGACGGATGTCCAGGGGAACCATGGTGGGCAATGACTGTTGGTTTTTTCATAAAATTAATCCTTGGTCGATCATGCTGCGAATTTGTTGATGATTCGGTGTTTTGGAATAATGGTGAGGCGAGGAGGCGTTTATTGCAAGCGGTTCAGGCAAACGGCCTTCTTTTTCGACAAAATCAAAAATCTCGCCCAAGGCCTGGGCCTCAAGCAAGGCCGAACGTTTTAAATATTCCTGATAATTTTTGTCACCATGGCCCACTTGGCAGCGTTTATACAGAACGCCGGCGTCAACTTTTTCCACCATATGATGAATACTAAATCCTGCCGGCCGGCCCTCGGACAAAGCATAAAGGTCGCACAGAGTTCCACGGAAATCCGGTAACAATCCATGATGGATATTGAGGCAACCAAATTTTGGAGCTTGCAAAATTGGCCGTTTATAAATACAGCGCGTGCGCATATTAACCACTAAATCAATTTGGTGCTCGCGCACCAGCTTTAACGCCTCTTCTGAATTCATGCTTTTAAATTTATAGATTGGAATGCCGGCCTCTCTTGCCAGCTTTTCCCGCACATCCTGTTTGAGCATAACGCTCAGAATATTTCGCATGAATCCGCGGCCCGTCTGTTTTGCCCCCATGGCATAGAGGCCAAGGGCCTTTTTCGCCACCGTCCAGCTCAGATTTTGCAGCAGGATAATGCCTTTGATTTGGGGGGCGTGTTTGGCCAGTAACTCCTTAAAAAGTGGAGCGTAATTCTCTGGAACGTAAGTAATTTCACTGGTGGCCAGCAGGGCCCGCATAGTTTTATTTCCTTAAGTAGATGCTGCATTCTATGGATTAGGGGTGAAAACGACCATGGGGACAGTAGAATTTACACAGGTTTAAGAAATGAAAGGCCTGTCATCGAGGCCTGCATTAGTATGTCCAAAAGGCCGAAATTACTATGCAGACGATTAGCGTTTATATGAACCAACATGCTTCTCATTCCGGTGGGGAGTTAAAGCATAAAATTGAATCAATTTTATTTCGCAGTAATTTGCAGTTCAAGCAACCAAGTAGTCTGGCGGCCTTGGATCAATGCCTCGAACAGGATATCGAAAATGGTGTTGATGCCATTGTTTCCGTAGGTGGTGATGGCACGGCCAATACCATTATTCAAAAAATTGCCGGCACTGATATCGGCCTTCTGGTTGTTCCCGGCGGCACGGCCAATGACCTGGCCCATGAGCTTGGCAATCACAAAGGTCTGCAGAATGTTCTGCAAAGTATTCGCAACAAAGAATATAAAAAAATCGATCTGATAAAGATCAACGGGAAATTTATGGCCACCAATGGTGGCATCGGCTTTGGTGGAAAAGTGGCGCAAAAAATCAATCGTCTGCGCGCCTCTTATCCCATGTTCAAAAAAGTCATGCATCTTTCGGGCAGCAAAATCTATTCACTCTTTGTGGCACAGGAATTACTGTCGCTCAATTTGGACCGTCACAAGGTTAGAATTACGAGCAAGGAATTATCGGGCGTCTACGATGTCGCGGCCCTGTTTATTAACAATCAGTCGACGGTGGCCGGGAAATTTGAATTGGCGCCTTTTACCGCCAACAACGATGGCCGTTTCAATGTCATTTTAGTCACTCATCAAAATCGTGCGCAGCTTATTAATTGTGTGGTGAAAGTGAGCATGGGCCATTTTCCCGCCAATGATCCCCATTTTATTACTTTTGAAACTGATAAAATTGCCATCGAAGCGCTTGATGGCGACAAGAGCTTCTTTTTTGGCGATGGCGAAATGTTAGGCAACGGGCCAAAATGGGAAGTGGAAGTGGCCAAAGATTCCTTGAAGGTCTTCACCCGCAGTTCCAAAAATTCGGAGCTGCCTCTGCCTCAAAATTTTGGTTTATCCTAAAGTATGGAGACCAAAATGCGCATTCTATTAACCGGCGGTACGGGCTTCTTAGGTGAATCACTGATCCCTTTGCTGCAGGCCGATTCGCGGGTAAGTAAGATCTATCTTTTGGTTCGCCCTCAAAGCGCCAATCGCGCGCAGTTTTTGTATCGAAATATGTCCAAGGTCGCCATTATTCGCGGTGACATCACCCTGCCGCAAATTTTCATGCATGAAGGCGACAGGAAAATTCTCTCCGAGATCACGGCGTTGGCGCACTTGGCGGCCTATTATGATTTGAGAGGATCATACTCAGACTGCTTTATTAACAATGTGGTGGGGACTCAGAATATACTTTTTCTCGTGCGCTACTGCCCCATGCTTACCTCCATCCATTATGCCAGCTCTATTTCTATCGTGGGCGAGCATCAGGGCATTTTCGAAGAGCAGGATTTGAATCAGGGCCAGCGTTTTGCCGATGCCTACGCCAAAAGCAAATTTGAGGCGGAACTTCTCATAAACAATCTGGCAAAAGAGGGAAGTGAACTGGCGCATTTAAAAACGCGTGTCTATCGTCTGGGAATTTTAGTCGGCGATCGCCAATCAGGAATTTTCAAAGAAAAAAATGGCCCTTATTATTTCTTAGAGTTTCTTTCCAAGATCAGGGGATTTTCCCCCGCTCTCCAATATGCGCCTTATATTCCCTTGCCCTTCGAGAGGACGAGTGTATTCCCTCTGGCCCCGGTCGACTGGGTGGCCGAAGTTCTGGCCCAGGGAATCCTTAATGTGATGGGAGAAGAACGATTGAAAACCTATCATGTGATTCCCCGTAACAACGCCACGGTGGGAGAATTCTTGCAAGATGCGCTCGCGACTTTTGGAATTTCGCGTCCGATCTTTGCTCTGCCGAAAAATAAGTTGAATAATTTTGCCTTAAGGAAACTTGGCCTGCCGGCGGAGTTTTTAACCTATGTTTACTCCAAGGCCAAACTGCAGAGACTGAATTTTTCCCAAGACTACCCACAGACGAATACTTTGGACTATCACGACTTTAAAACGAGCTTCTTACAAGGTGCCCTCAAAAAATGGGGGCATGCATGAAGCACATTCTTTCACTGGCATTTACCTTGGCACAATCCTACGTTGATGAGGTGGTGGAATTTCAAGGCCAGCCGATCCGTCTGACACAATATGGAACTAATTTTGATGTCGAGCTGACCAAACGTTTAATTGAACAATACGACGGCCATGTCGATGTCATTGCCTTAAGCGGTCTTCCTCCCATTATTAAATATAAGGGCGGTGAATTTACTCACCCCGTTTCACTTGAACTTAAACGCTGTGCTAAAGAAACTTTGATTGTCGACGGTCAGGCGCTGAAAGATGTCTACCTGCCTTGGGCCATGCGCCAGTTCGTCCTCAAAAATCAGCAGCTCTTAAGTAAAAAACGCATTGGCATTTACTCCGCCTCGTTCCAGCTCAATTTGCTCGAGGTGCTGGAGGAATTCCAGAACCAAATCAGCATGGCCGATCCATTTTATTTTCTGCGTTTGCCCTTTGTGCTCACTTCTTCCGAGCAGCTCAATTTATTTTTAAGAGTGGGCAATAATTTATTTCGAAAAATGAAATTAAAACGTTCTCAGGTGGCCGATTTCTCGCCCCGAAAACATTATCCCTTTCCGCTCAAGAAATTTCTCAGCAGCGACATTTTTGTTGGTGCCATGAACACCATCAATTTAATGGATCTGCATCACCTGAAAGGCAAGGTCTTAATTGTCGATTTTGCCACGCCCGAATTTGAGGCCAAGCTAAAGGCCCATGGGGTGTCGAAAGTGGTCGCCTGCCTCCCTCACCTTAATATCGGCCCGTGTATAAACTACGCCGTATTCGAAGCACTTTTGCAGGCACTGCAACAGGTGACAGCGCATCTGGATGAAAATAATCTCTTAGATTGGATTCAGCGTTTGCATTTAGGCCCTGAGTTGCGTGATCTCAATGCTAAGAGCGATGATGAAAAAACTAAATTTGCATTTATTATTCATCCTTTAAATAAAAAACATCTTTTTTATCACCCAAAATTGAAATGGGTGACTCAAAATTTCCCACAGGCGCTGGAGCCTTTTGAAAATGCCGCGGAAAATATTATCTCCATGCTGCCAGGGATTTTCTATGGACGAATTCTCGGTGTGAAAAGTGAAAAAAATGGCAAAGAGGTTGAAGGACTTATTTACTCCGCCACCGAGACCCCGCGCAAATTGATGGAAAAAGACCCTGAAGTGGTTTATCGCAGATTGGTGAAGCTGGCCCAGCACGCCTCCGTGGCCGGTGCCGGCATCATTGGCCTTGGTGCCTACACCAAAATTGTGGGAGATGCAGGCATCACCGTCGCCCGCCGTTCGCCCATTCCCGTGACCACCGGCAACTCGCTCTCGGCCGCCTCAAGTCTTTGGGCCGCCAAAGTGGCGGTGAAGAAAATGGGAATGGTTGAAGAGCAAGATGAGATTATGCAAGGGGTTTGCATGGTGATTGGTGCTACTGGAAGTATCGGCGCCGTCTCGGCGAAACTTCTGGCACAGAAATGGAAAAAACTTTTTCTCGTGGCCCCACGCGCCTATAAACTTTTAGAACTTAAAGGTGAAATAGCCCGCCTCGCTCCCCATTGTGAAATTCATGTGGCCACCGACCCAACGCCTTACTTAAACGCCTGCCATCTGGTGATCACCACAACCAGCAGTCGCGGAAAAAAAGTTTTAGATATCAATGCTGTTCGTCCCGGTTGTGTCATCTGTGATGTCAGTCGCCCCTTTGATGTGACCGAGGAAGATGCCCTGAAACGTCCCGATGTCATGGTGATTGCCAGTGGGGAAGTTGAGCTGCCTGGGACTGTTAAAATTACCGTCAATTTGGGTTTGCATGGCAATGTGGTTTACGCCTGCTTGGCCGAAACCGCTCTTTTGGCCATGGAAGGAAAACTTGAGTCCTTTACTCTGTCACGCAATATTGATTATGAGAAAGTGCTCGAGATCGATCGTCTGGCGCGGGAGCACGGTGTTCGTCTTTCACATATTATGGGCCATCAAGGAATTATTTCCGATGAAGAATTTGAACTCTGCCGAGGCCACGCAATTAAGGCACTTACAAAAAATTGATGATACAATTGAGGCATAGGAATGCCTTATGTCGAAAAAATATTTTAGCGGAATCAATTATTCTCTCGGTAACGAAGACACCACCGTAGAATATGAAATTTGTCGTCAGCTCAAACCCCAAGTCTCCGTGGCGATTGCCGGCAGTGGAGGACGATGCCTCCCACTCATGGCCTTTTCCAAAAAATTATTTGCCATTGATTTGAGCAAAGAACAATTGGCGATCACAGAATTGAGGGCCCGCACCTATCAGTCCTTGGATTATTATTCCTTTTTAAAATTTTGGGGCTATCCTCCTTTTGGTGAGTATGACTACGGCCATTATCGAAAAATCATTTTAAATGAATTGCCTCTGAGTGTTCAAACACGCAGTTATTTTCATGAGGTTTTTGGTCCCCTCAATTACGCTTCCATTTTGTATCTCGGCAAATGGGAACGAACTTTTCAACTGCTCTCCAAGGGGCTGCGTCTTCTCCTGCGCAAGGATTACGGACGGATTTTAACCTTTCACAATCTGGCAGATCAGAAGGCCTACTATCAGCATGAATTTCCCATGACCGAATGGAAGGCGGTGCTTTTTTTGTTGGGAAATAAATCGGTTTTTAATGCTCTTCTTTATAAGGGTGATTTTGTGAAGAAGTCGCTGTCGGAGAGTTACTTCCAATTTTACTATGATGCTTTCGATCGTTTGTTTACCCATCAGATGGCGCGGCGATCTTTTTTTGCTCACCTGTGCTTCTATGGCAAAATTGGACACGAAGACGGCAATCCTCTGGAGGCCCGTTTGAGCACGTTTGATGAAATGAAACCGCGCATGCAAAACCTCGATTCTGACCTTGTTTATATCAATCAGGATATTCTTGGCGGCCTCGACACTGTGACAAAAGAGCTGGGCCAAAATAGTGTGGATTTTCTCTCCATCAGTGATGTGCCCTCTTATTTTAGCGGGGAACTGGAGAAAAACTATCTGACGAAAATTCGCCCGGCCATGCGCTCCGGTGGACTGGTGTCTGTTCGTTATTACCTGAACGTCTTAGAACCTGATCTGAACGGATTTGAGGATGTCTCAGACCATTACCGTGAGCTGATTTCCCAAGAGTGCGTGCAAATGTATCGAATCAAAATTTATCGCGCTCGTTGACGCAGGAGTCGGGGAGCAGGTTTCTGAACTGGGGATGGAGACACCATCTCAGTCGTCTCTTCATTATTAGCGCGTAGACGATTTCGGGGAAGGGGCGGCGTGGTGGCATCGCTGGCGGTCGGTGGTATTTCTTTTTCTGGCGTTTCGGTCGGCACGCTTTCTGTCACCTCTGGACTCTTTGGTACGTCCACTGGAAGATCCCCGTCAGAAAACTCAGTCGCTCGAACCGGCGCCGCCTCTTGGGTGGAGACGGATTCTTCCACCTTGGCAACTTCGGCAGGGGCCAAGTTCGTCACATTCACTTCCTTAGATGCCACGACTAATTCCTGCAACTCACTTCGAAGGGCCTCTGGCCCATCGGACTCGTCTTGATCTTGAGCATAGGCATTGAAATGAAACGCAAGGAGGACGGAAAAAATCAAATACTTCATTCCACCATTATAGCGAACCTTGGATGACTTACAAGAATTCTTGATTTATAAAAGGCCAAGCTATGAAAGATTTTTTGCTTAAATCTTATGACTACTCCCTGCCTCCGAATTTAGTCGCCGAGCGGCCTTTGCTCGAGCGCGATCAGTCGCGTTTGCTTGTTCATGATCTTGCCGGCCATCGAACCACCCATGCCTTGTTTCATCAGCTGGCGCAACATCTTCCCCCTCGGGCCCTTTTGGTTTTCAACAACACCAAGGTTTTTCCCTGTCGCCTGCAAGGAAAAAAGAAGACGGGTGGAAAGGCGGAACTCTTTGTTCTCAGTTTGGCGCCCGATCAGGACGGTCTGTATGAGTGTCTGATGCGCTCCAATGGACGCAAAGACGTTGGCGATCAGTTTTTGTTTGGTTCCAAATCCGATCTAACCGTGACGATCGTAAAACGCACCGAGAATGAAACATATCTAGTCAACTTATCGGGCGTGAATATTGCCACTCTGCTCGAGTCCGAAGGGCAGATTCCCATCCCTCCTTATATTCGAAATGGTGTGAGCGACGGGAATGATCGCCACGACTACCAAACGGTCTATGCCAGAAATGTCGGGGCCACCGCCGCTCCCACCGCGGGTTTGCATTTTACTCAAAAAGCTTTGACCGCCTTGCTGGAACAAGGCCATGAGCAGGCCTTTGTCACCTTACATGTCGGGCCGGGGACCTTTCGTCCAGTCATGACTGAAAATATTCTGGAACATAAAATGCATCAAGAAAGTTTTTTCATCGAACAGGCATCATGGAGCAAAATTAAAAAGGCGCGGGCAGAAGGCACACCCATCATTGCCGTTGGCACCACCTCATTGCGCGCTCTCGAAAGTGCCATGCTGACTCCTCATTTTGAGGCAGACCAGATCACCAACACCAAAATTTTTCTTTATCCCGGAAAAAGTATTCGTTCCATTGATGGTCTGATAACCAATTTTCATTTGCCCCAAAGCACCCTTCTCATGCTGGTCAGTGCCCTGGTTGGTCGAGAAAAAATTCTGCAGCTTTATCAGGAGGCGATTCAACTCCAGTATCGCTTTTTTAGCTATGGTGATGCTATGTTCATAACAGGATTGGAACATGCAAAATAAGATTTTCAGCTTTACTCTCGCGGGCAAAGATGGCAAGGCCCGCGCCGGAGAGATCGTCACCGCCCATGGAAGCATTCAAACCCCGGTGTTTATGCCCGTGGGCACGCGTGCAACGGTTAAGGCCATTACCCAGCAGCAACTTTTAGAACTCGATCCCGCTATTATTCTCGGTAACACCTATCATCTCTATCTTCGCCCCGGTCATGAATTGATCGAGCGAGTAGGTGGTGGCCTGCACGGATTTATGGCCTGGCCTCGCGCCATTTTAACCGATTCCGGTGGATACCAAATCTTTTCCCTTTCCAACCTGAACAAAATTACAAATGAAGGGGTGAAATTTCAAAGTCATATTGATGGCAGCTTCCACATGATTACGCCGGAAAAATCCATGGAAATTCAGCGTGCTCTGGGCAGCGATATCGTGATGGCCTTTGATCAATGCCCTGCTTTGCCCTGTACCCGGGAGGTCCTGGAAGAGGCGGTGGAACGCACCCTTCTGTGGGCGCGACGTTGCTGTGACGTAAAGCTGAAGCCTCATCAGGCCCTCTTTGGCATTATTCAAGGTGGTTTGGATTTGGAGATGCGCCGTCGCTGCATGCGGGCACTGATGGAAATGCCTTTTGCCGGTTTTGCCTTAGGCGGACTGTCAGTGGGCGAAAAAAACCAGGAGATGGTCGATTTTTTAAATCAGTTTGTCGAAGAAATGCCCAGCGAGCGACCGCGCTACTTGATGGGGGTCGGTACTCCGTTAGATATTTTGAAAGGTGTCACGGCGGGTCTCGATATGTTTGACTGCGTTCTTCCCACTCGAAATGCCAGAAATGGCCAGGCCATTACCAAAAATGGGCCTTTGTCGATTAAGCGCGAAGAATTTAAAGAGGACGTGCGCCCCATCGATCCGCACTGTGCTTGTCAGGTTTGTCGTACTCACTCTCGCGCCTATGTCCGCCACCTCTTTATGGTCAATGAATATACTGCCGGAACTCTTTTGACGTACCATAACATTCATTTTTATCTGCAAATGATGCGTGATGTTCGTGTCAGCATTTTAGAAAAGCGATTTGACGATTATTGCCAGGAGTTCTATAAGTCGTATATTGTCTTGAACCCCACAACTTAAAACAATGTCCCAAAGGATTGACTATGTTAGAGCGTTTCATTTCTAGTGTTTTCGGATGGTTAAGTGATCTTACGATGTCTTCTGCTTATGCCGAAGGAACTCCCGCCGCCGGGCCAGCTCAGAACCCCCTTTTTAGTTTCCTACCTTTCATCGTCGTATTTTTCATTTTTTATTTTCTCATGATCCGCCCTCAGAAAAAACGTCTTCAAGAAGAGCAATCAATGTTGAATGCCCTGGCAAAGGGCGATGAGGTTTTCACGAAATCAGGACTGCTTGGAACGATCGCCGGCATGACTGAAAAAATTGTGACGCTGGAAGTAGATGCGGGCGTTAAACTGAAAGTTCTTCGTGGCCACATTGCTGGCAAGTCCGCCAAGGTTCTCGAAGAAGAAACACCTGCAGCGAAAAAAGAAGCAGATAAGAAAGCGAAGTAGGCCTTTTTAGGAGCGAACTATGTTTGGTCTTGGCGCAGGAGAGTTGCTGTTAATTGGGGTCATCGCCCTGATCTTTATTGGGCCGAAGAAGCTTCCTGAATTGGCCCAAGGCCTTGGCCGTGCTCTTCGCGAATTCCAAAAGGCCAAAGACGATTTTCAAGCCAGTGTTGCCAAGGAAGTCCGAAGTGAAGATTTGCAAAAAATCACTTCGGCCTTACAGACCCCCTATCCCAATATTCGAAAGGAGCCTGCTGCGGCATCTCCTGCTCCTGTCACTCCAGAAAAAAAACCTGAAGTTTAGATTTTCTGCAACTCAATAGTTTTATTGTTTTGTACGATGTTTTTCTTGCAAGGCCCTGAAGCCCTGTTCTATAATTTCACTGTTTAACTCAATACTTATCAAAATCAAAAGCGCGGGATGGAAACGATGAAGGCGAATTGGTGGTACCGATTTTTGTTATTTGTGTTTTTAACGGTCATATCAGTCGTGGCCGTCATGCCGACTGTTTTTAAGTTTGATGAAAATTCCAAATTTCCCATTAAATCAAAAATTAGTTTAGGCCTTGACCTTCAAGGCGGCCTTTAT
>JAHFAA010000484.1 GCA_023250775.1 Bdellovibrionales bacterium | reverse complement strand
TCATTTATTTCCATAACCCTGCATAAAGCATGAGCTCTTACATATCCCAATATTCAATTCCTGGGTCAAAAAGAATGCCACTCCCCTGGTGGTACCATCCAAGGCCTTACTCATAAATTTCATCAGGGTGACCCCAAACAGGGCCATAAAAGCAAAGATCATTATGTACTCAAACAAGGCCTGCCCTCGTTCGGAGTCACGTTTTGCATACATATGTGTTTAATTTAATTGAAAGCGCAAGAATAACAATGCGGGGTAAATCCTGCCAGAAGATCCTACAAACTCGATCTCTCTTAAGTACAACGAACTTACTCGGCCACCAGCTGGTCGGCTTTGTTAAACACGTTGCCCGTTAGTTGCTCAAGACGTGAACCTGCAATGCTCTTAAACTTGAAAATGATCATCGCAACAACGGCCACAAGTAAGATGTACTCAGTGGAGGTTTGTCCTTCCTCATCTTTCAAAAAATCCAGTACTACGTTCTTCATACCGCTTCCTCCTAGGCCTCCCGAATTACCAATCCAGTTACCTATCGGATTAACCCATTAAAATCTTTACCCTGCTTAAGCTTTTTTAAAGCTTATCACCTTCTATTATAGTCCAGTATTGAATTCATAACAAGCCGCATTATAAAGCATGTAAACTACAAATGTTTAGCCAAATTTAGGGTCAAAACGCCATAAAATCTGGTATGATGGCGGCTGGGACCTTGGTTCGTAACAGTTGTTCTGCCCTATACAGAAAAATTCGGAAGCGGTCCCTGACCATGGTGTGCAGGCCCACGGTGATGAAAGTTGCCATAGTGGGAAGCCTAAAGTGGTTAATTACTGCGTCCACCTGTCAAATGACGGGCGGAACGAACGAAAAACGAACCAAGGGCCCTCTTAAAATTCCCCCTTGTATATTGACGGGCATCAAAATTTCATAAACACTTATAACTATGGAAATAACACAACAGTCCTCGACCACGAACTGGATTGAAAATTTGGCCTACGAAGAACTCAATATGGATGAGTCTGGCGTTGTCATTATCAACCAGCATCTTGATCCCAACATTCTGCTGGAAGAATCCTCCATCAATTTCATGAATCTTCTTCGAGATAAGGTTGAAGTTTTCGTTAGCAAATTTAATGAATGTCGTGGCGGTCAGAGCAATATCAACCATCTCAAAATTTTTAAAATTTCCAATACCGTTAACGATTTTATGCTCTTTCGTAATTCGCTTCGGATGGTTTTTGCACGAAAATCTAACGATCAAATTTCCATCGGTTTATTGGTCAATGGCAAAGATCTCTATGCTCCTCGCTTGACCGAATTTGATGCTTTTGGCGCCAGCAATCAGACCCATGATTTGAAGGCCCATGTAGGACCTTTCAATCGTATTTTGTGGAAGTTCCAAGGCGAAGAAATTGATATCGATGCTATGGTTCGACACTATCTAACGGAATTTATCCGGCACTCCGCTAAATAAAGGTAATTCCTTTTCCCTTCTTGTATTGCTTTTTCTCCCCGTGCATACGGAAAGAGGTGAATTTGAGGGACTCTTCAGTCGTTGGAAGTTTTATATTCATATAATTTTCAACATTTGAATTATCTAGTTTGAAAAATAACTCGTCTCCAAGTGAGCCCGTGCCACTCATGGTATTAATTCTGGGAAAATTGAAGCGCCCCTTCCCGATAAGGGAGTCATTTTCACCAAAGATTGAGGCGTACAAACGTCCAAAATTATAAATGCTGATCACATCGCTACTACAAACCTGGAACAATCTATTGGTTACTTCTCTTTCAAAGGCCAGCTTCAAGAGCATGGCGAGATAATAAATATCTAAATATCCAGTCATAACTAAGTTATCCAGCTGGATATTGTGCCCCTGGTGAAAAGCCTTCTGCATTTTTTCAAACCAGGTCATATAAAGCGGATTATGGCCTCGACCATACAAGCGACAGCAGCGGAAAATAACATAATTGAGGGAAGTTTTTTGAATATAAAACTCTGAGGCCGCCACCGTTTTACCGTAGGTGGTACTGGAATCGGGAATATCCATCTCCACATAGTCACGACGTTCGCCATTAAAGACAAAGGCCGAGGAAATATAACAAATTTGCGCTTTGTAGCGCTGGCAGTATTCAGTGACATTGATTAATCCCACCGTGTTAAGGGCATCGGCTAAATCGGGTGCCTCGGAACAATCTTCGATCGAACTGAGACCGGCGGCATAAATCACGATTTTGGGTCTCACGGTATAAAGTACTAATTGAATTTCATCACGAGAAAGGACATCACAAGGAAGTGAAAGAACTCCTGAAATATAAGGTTTAGTTTTATGATAGGTTCCATAGACGGCGTAATCTTTTTTGAGAAACTCCGCTAAATTTGAACCGACAAAAGAGCTTACCCCAAAGATCAAAATAGTTTTTGGGCCAAGGGAAGTTCCTTGATCAATAAGTGTTTCTTTGCCGTCTTGATTTTGATTGTCTTGTTCATCTGCCATCTGGATAGTTTAAATCAGAATAGAAAAAAAAAATATGCCCATGCTTTATTCAAAGCCATGGGCATATACGGGTAGATTAAGATCCGATCAGTTTCATCGCGATATTTGGCATCTGGTTTGCTTGGCCCAACACAGAAGTACTCGCTTGGACCAAAATGTTATTCTTGGCCATCTCTGCCGTTTCATTGGCAACATCGACATCTCGAATCCGGGAATTGGCTGAATTAAGATTTTCATCACTAATTGCCAAATTGTTGATGATCGATGAGAGTCTGTTCTGAGTCGCTCCCAAACCTGCGCGGACACCGTTAATATGTACGAGGGCATCATCCATTTTTTGCAACGACAATTGAGCTCCCTGCTTCGAAGCGATTGACTCCACTGAAAGCCCGAGGGCCGCAAGTGTCGTGTTATTATTGGTCCCATCGTACGTAAGGCGGTCCAAAACCGGATCATTTTTTGTTCCGATTTGAAAATCCAACACCCCACCAGTTCCATCAAGCAATTTCGTTCCATTGAACTCAGAAGATCTTGAGATTCGATCGACCTCTTCTTTGAGCTGTTCAAACTCAATATCC
>JAHFAA010000483.1 GCA_023250775.1 Bdellovibrionales bacterium | reverse complement strand
CCACCAAAGACCTGTGGCTAATTCCCCGGGCGCTCGAAGTCCCTGTGCGTGATCAGGCCAAGCGCCCCACCTGCGCTGCCTTTGCTGGGGTGCGGGCCCACGAACTCCTGCTCGCCCAAAACGGTATTGATGTTGATTTATCTGAACAGTTTTTTTACTGGGCCAGCAAACCGGATTGTGCCAACTCGCCTTGTAATGATAAAGGTTCCTGGGTTTTGACTGGACTCGAGCAAGGGCATAATGGAAAGGGCATTCCCAAAGAAGAAGATTGTCCCTATGTCGACACCAGCTTGCCCGGTAACGAAACGCAAATTCCCCTGAGCAATAAGTGTACTGGACATGGCATTGCTCAGGCCAAAGAGTACTATCCTTTGAACTCAATGGATGAGATCAAGGGAACCTTAGAACAAAATATTCCCGTCATGGCGGGATTTACCCTGACTCCAAACTTCTACACCACCAAGGGTGTGGTGACATTGGCCGATAGTAATCAGGGTGGTGCCACTGATGCACACGCTGCTGGTCATGCACTCTTGATTGTAGGTCACATGAAACTTGGCCCAAAATACAAAAATGAAGGCGACTTGTGCTATATTATAAGCAACAGTTGGTCTGAAGGTTGGGGTGCAGGAGGCCATGGGTGCTTAACTGAGGCCTGGGTCAAAAAGAATTTAATTCCGCACGCGCTGATGGCCTTACGTTCGATTGAACTTACAAATTAGGCGGGCACAAGATGGCCTTCACTTTAAAAAATTTAATCGGTCTTGTTCAAGTCGCGATTCAAAACCATGCCAGTGACATCCACTTGAGAATGGGTGAATCGCCATGTCTGCGCATTCGCGGGGACCTCGTTCCGGTGCAAACAAGACCCTTTGCCAAGGATGACATTGAAGATATTTGCAAAATTATCTTTCAAAACGATCAGACATCGTCAAACTTGGACAACATTAAAGAACTTGATGGTGGTTTTACCATTCCCGATACTTGTCGCTTACGTTTCAATTTTTTTCATTTCAATGACAAGATAGGAATTATTTTGAGGATCGTAAGAAATGCAATTCCCACGATTGAGCAATTGCAACTCCCCTCTATCGTCGGTGAAATTGCCCTCCATCAGTACGGACTCATCTTGGTTACTGGCCCCACGGGTTCAGGAAAAAGTACTACGCTCGCGGCCATGATCAATCATATTAATCATCTCAGTCACGCGCATATTATCACCATTGAAGACCCGATTGAATATGTTCACCCTCAGGTGAAGTCTCGACTTACTCAAAGAGAAGTTGGACGAGATACGGAAAGTTTTCAGGCGGGACTACGGGCCGCCCTTCGGCAAGATCCAGATATTATTTTAATCGGTGAAATGCGTGATCCAGAAACGGTCAGTATTGCATTGAAAGCAGCTGAAACCGGCCACCTCGTTCTCTCAACAGTTCATACCACCAACGCCGTTTCCACCATCGGGCGCATTATTTCGATGTTCCCGCCCGAGGAACAACCTGATGTTCGAAAACGTTTTGCAGAAAATCTTTACGCCACGATTGGCCAACGAATGCTAAAAGGGGCGCAAGGAAAAAATATTGTGCTGGCGTTGGAGATCATGCTGACCACTCCAGGTGTTAAAGAATGTATCATGGGCGAGGAACCTCTAGGCCGCATTCTGGAAATTATCCAAGAAGGTCGAGGTAAAAGTGGAAACGGCAGTCAAAGCTTCGAACAACATATCATGGAGCTTTTCCAAAAAGGCCTGATTACCAAAGAGACGGCCTTGGAATCAGTGGAAGGTGCCAGCGACTTCCTTCAGCAACTGTTGGTGGAAAAGTAAATCTAACGATTATAATCTTTGCGCACAATAGACTTCGCCAAAAAATCGTGAAGGGCTCGTCTTTGGGAATTCATAAAAGGCATTAAGGCACCAAAGACAGTGAGAATGCTGATTGGCTTGAAGATCATTTCGCGAAATACGGTGCGCATAAAACCGATGTCTCCCCCATCAATATCATCGACTAAAATTTTTGCCACAAATTTTCCAGGTGATTTTGCCGTGAACGTTAAAAGTGGAATAAAAACTACAAAATAAAAAGCTACGAAAATTAGACCACTCAACACATAGTCCACGCGAGGATCGTCAGGTATCTTTCCAAGACTGAGCGCTGTCATGCCTTTTTCTATCCAGCCGTATGCAAGATCGAGCACTCTTTCATTTTTCGCCAACAAATATCCAACGCCCATCAAAATGGCATCAATGGCAAAGGCCTTGGCACGCTCGGCGAGCATCGGCGTACTGGTATCCTTCTTGCCATGAGTATGTTGGTCTTTATTAACATAAGCTTCAGTATCGGAACGCGATACTCGCTTGGGAACTTTGTCAAAGGCCAGCTTAAGATCAGCCTCTTTATTGCGCGTCATGAGCTTTCTGATTCCAGTATCACTCGTCGCGCGCTTGGGCCCTTTTTTTTCTAACCGATCTTCCTTTTCAACATCGGCTACTTTGAAATCCCAGTCACCTTTTTTCTCATCATCTGATGCTGTCATACTCTGTACCCAATTATTTACTGGTGAGACTTAACGCCTGTCCCTTGTACATTGACACCATGTCATTTGCCACAAACATGGCCTCTTCTAGATCAGTATCCTGACGTAGCCCTTTGACCCAATCGTCTTTTCTCTGTTCAAGATCTTTTTTCCATTTCGGATCTTTAAGATCAATTGAATAACCTTCGGAACTTTTCAAAGATTCTTCATAATCACTTACGAGAATATTCTCATTAATCTCTTCAAGTTTGAGTTTTTTGGACATTTGCTGATTCTCATCTTCCTTGGCCTTAACCTCGGCGAGAGAAATTGGCACCAATGTTTCTTTGCGCTTTTTTGTTAGATACTCAACACTCTCAGTGATCTTCTGCATTCTCGGATTTTCTTTTACCCGCAAGGCCGAGCGTTTCTTCAAGATATCAAGGTCGAATTTCCCCTTGATCCAAGGCGTGAAGGGCTGTTTCTCAACCTGATCCCATTTTAAAGAATAATCCAAATCTTGCTCACGATTTTCGGCATAACCATAAGGGTCAGGCACAATAA
>JAHFAA010000482.1:826-3080 GCA_023250775.1 Bdellovibrionales bacterium | reverse complement strand
GGGAACATAAAGCTCCCAATTTCCACAGAGCGAATTCCACCGACTCGGTAGAGCTCCACCGCCAACGCCTGTCCCGGAAATTCGTGACTTGGAATGTGCGGCAGCATGGCCTTGGCATCAAGATAAACGGCGTGGCCACCGACCGGAGTCAGAATCGGAATATCGTGTTTAATTAAGTGACGGGCCAAATATTCCATCGAAGCAATTCGATACTCAAGATAATCTTCCTCCACAACTTCTCGCAGTCCTTGCGCGATCGCCTCGAGATCACGCCCGGCCAGGCCGCCGTAGGTTGGAAAACCTTCGGTTAAGATACCAAGATTTTTCACCTGTATCGCCAGCTCGGGATCGTTTAATGTCAGCCATCCGCCAATATTGACCATGGCATCTTTTTTTGCCGACATCAGTGAGCCATCGGTATAAGAAAAAACTTCCTGGACAATTTCTTTAATCGTGCGATGGCCCTGACCTGCTTCGCGCTTTTTGATGAAGTAGGCATTTTCGGCAAAACGACAGGCGTCTAAGAAAAAAGGGATTTTATGAGAGCGACATATTTTGCTGACCTGTTTGATATTTTCCAAAGACACTGGTTGTCCGCCGCCTGAATTATTGGTCACGGTCATCAACATCATGGGAATGTTGGCCACTCCCTTGTCCTTAATAAAACTTTTTAATTTTTCCAGATCCATGTTTCCCTTGAAGGGATGATCAGAGCGAGGATTTTTGCCCTCTTCAATCACCAGATCAATCGCCTCTGCGCCTGTGTATTCAATGTTGGCACGAGTGGTATCGAAGTGATTGTTGTTTAAAATGTATGTGCCTTTTTTGGCAATGATGGTGAATAAAATTCTCTCGGCGGCACGCCCTTGATGGGTGGGAAAAATATGGGTATGGGAGGTGAGATGTTTTACTTCACGCTCGAACTCAAAGAATGATCGGGCGCCCGCGTAGGATTCATCACCATCAATCATGCGCGCCCATTGTTTTGATGACATGGCGCCAGTGCCGCTATCGGTGAGCAGGTCAATCAAAATGGCCTCGGCGGGAATAAGAAATAAATTGTAGTGGGCGCGCTTCAACCAATCTTCTCTTTCTGCAAGGGAGAGACGGGAAAGAGGCTCTACCATTTTTATACGAAATGGTTCGATGATTGTTTTGAATTCAAAATCTTGCATATTAATTTCCTGGAATGAGGGTTTCTAATTCGAAGCTGGAGCTGAATAAACGAGTGATGACCTGCTGATCTTTTCGCCTTGTGAGCTTCGCCGTTCCTTTGGCGTGCTTGGTATTGTGAACCTGAGAAACTTTATGAGAGGGATGATCGTAATCGAGAGTGGCCCAGACATTCTCTGAGCCATTGATAGACACATCCAGCTCATACTCGCGATTAGAAAAAACCACGTGGTAAGTTTTGAGCGTCAGATCGTGAACGCATGGACGCCAGCAAGTCAGCACGCGATTAAAGTCATACCAGCGGTCTTTATAAAAAAGTGAACCGCCTGAGAGGTAAGGAGTTTTCCAAGGTCCGATTAAAATTTTGGCCGAGAAACAATCAAAATAAACATCTTCAATCGGTTGGCCTTCTTCACTAAATTCATTGCAGTTGGCATAAGCATACTGATAAGCGTGTTCCTTTCCCCAGTTATGTCCGTTCATGCCGTTAAAAGCACCTTGAAAAGTGGCAAACGCTGATTGCACTTTCCCTTCGTAAACCATGAAGCAATCGGCCGTCAGAATTTTTTTCTTGGGAAAAAAGCCGCGATAAAACCAATTTTTATCGAAGTGATAATAAACCATGTTGGAAAAATTAACTTTGAAATCCCACGATGCTTGACCGGGAATCGATCCCTGCAAGCGGTTGGACGACAGCTCAAAAAAACCGCCCTTTTCAAATTCCACCCGCAGCTGGCGCCACGATTCTCCTGCAACTTCTTTTTGATATTGGTCGAATGAAAGCCACTTACTTTGCTGATAAACATGACTCTCTTTGCTGCTCTCATTGAATAATATTAAAATATTATCAATTCGCACTCGCTCCTCATCGAAAAATTGAATCAAGTTATGCTTGAGCCAAAAGGACAGAGGAGACTGATACAAATTTCCACGAAAATAAAAAGATTCGTAGAGACGACGACTCTTTTCATTCAAACCAAGCTCAATCCGAGTAGGATTAATATCTGCGCTCATATCCGTTCACTCCAAAGCTCGGCAACGCGGAGGGCATTGGCCATGATCGTGACTTGAGGATTGACAC
>JAHFAA010000482.1:0-816 GCA_023250775.1 Bdellovibrionales bacterium | reverse complement strand
GTGGGCCTGGAATCGTGGACCCATCCACCACCAAAAGATTTTTCGCTGCAAAAAATTCGCCCTCAGGAGAGACGGCACCTAAGTTTTCAGTGCGCGCCATTCTGCAAGTTCCTAGGGGATGGTGGGCCGAAATGATGAGACGGGCGGGATGGATACTTTCACTTTCCAAATTAGAGATGGGGTCCATGGAGGTAATCACCTCGCGGCCTTGAATCGGAAGATAAACTTTTTTCGCCCCTGCTTTAAAAAAGATCTGCGCCATCATTTTGAGACTCTCTTGGGCATTTCGCATAAGATCAGCAGTGACGTAGTAGTATGGCAGTGGTCCCCAAGGAGTCAAAAGCAATTGCCCTTCCGAGACGTCTTTCATCATGGAAGAAAAATTAGTGAAGTGCTGGACCTCACCCATAAGCGTGGCCAGTTCGCGCCCCCACTGCCCCATGGCGGCGGGAATCACATCCACGGGCAAGGTATAACCTTCTAAAACGTAGTCGCCGCCTTCGATCCCAAAGACACCCAAAGATTGAGGCACAAAGAGCGTCTCGCGAACCACCTCTGAAAAAAGTCCACCGATGGTAAAAGCGGGATGAATGGTGAGGTGACGACCGACATGAGGATTGGTCTTGTGTAATCCTGAGCGATATAAAAGCTGAGGAGTTCCAAAAGTTCCCGCGGCAAGCACCACCATCTTGGCCTTGATCTGGAGATCAAATTCCGGGCCGAAGCCGGGAACACTGGCGTGCACTCCAACGGCCACACCATTTTCCATTAAAATTTTATTGGCGCGCATGTGGGAAAAAAGAAAAGCATTGCGCT
>JAHFAA010000086.1 GCA_023250775.1 Bdellovibrionales bacterium | reverse complement strand
CTATCCAGGCGGCCTCAGGATCGGATGGGCTTTGCTTATTTGATACTGCGGCCGGTGAACTTAGCCTCGACGATTATACCCAATTTGTTATCCCTTCTATAAAGAGAGTAATTCAGGCGCTTAAGAAAAAATTTCCGTCTACCAGTATTATTTATTACTCAAAGTTAACTCATCTCAATTATCTTCAGCGACTTGAGTGTCCTGCCATTGATGTCCTCGGCGTCGATTGGCGAGTGGATTTAAAAGAGGCCTTGTCGACACTTGGAAAAGACTACACGATCCAAGGCAATCTTGATCCGGCCCATCTCTTCTTGCCCTGGCCGTTGCTGCAGCAAAAACTGGAAACGATTTTCAAACACGCCAGTGACAGCAAATATGGCCCCGATAAATGGATTATGGGACTCGGCCATGGAGTTATGCAAAACACTCCCGAAGAAAATGTAAAAAATGCTGTACGTTTTATTCATGATAATTTTCTCTATCGGTAATTGATCATTATGGATGAGCGGAAATTAAAAAAACTCTTGCTGGATTTTCATGGCCCCGGGGGGCGATATTCTTATTTTCCTTCCCAGCATGATTGGGCCGAGAACTTTGAAAGTCCCGAAGCCAAAGCGTCCTGGAATTCGAAAGTTCAGGCCAACATCGTCAGAACTCCCTCATCACCTCTTAAGATCGATCTCTATATTCATATTCCTTTCTGTGAGCAACTTTGTACTTTTTGTGGCTGCAACATTGCCGTTACCAAGGATCACCAAGTTGAACGGCCCTATATTGATCTTCTTCTTCGAGAACTGGACTATGACCTTGAACGCTTAGGACCGTTGACTCTCAATTCTCTTTACCTCGGTGGCGGAACACCAAACTTTTTATCGGCCGAAAATGTTGACTACTTACTGTCCGGAATTTTTTCCAGGGCCATGCCGACGCCTGACTTTTATGGCTCCGTGGAACTCGATCCGCGTCGACCGGCATCAGAGTTTTTGCATGCCTTAGCGAAACATAACATCAAAAGATTCTTTGTGGGCATTCAAGATCTCGATAACCAAACCATGACCAATGTGAATCGACCTCAAAATCTTTTGGTTTTAGAAAAGGCCATTCACGACATCACAAAAATTGAAAACCATTTCCTCTCCGGCGATTTAATTTATGGCCTCCCACTGCAGACCCAGGACCAGCTGGTTTCAGGCATAAATCAGTTATCGGCACTGCCCTTTCACGCCATGTCTTTTTATCCTTTGGCACAGGCATTTTGGCAGAAACAACATCAGGTCGCCTTTGGCCAAATTAGCGCCAACTCTCCTGAAACGATGATCCAATTATTTCTGAGAGGCGATGCGGCCTTAAAAGAAAATAATTTTCAAGCTCTGGGTTTCGGTCATTATTTCCGGGAGCAACATCCCGACGCTAAAGTTCTCTTAGAAAATCGAGGCTCACGCAATGTTTCGGGATTCTCCCCCGTTTTGACCCCTAATCTCCTCGGTCTTGGGGTTGGCGCTATTTCCACTTTCCCGAACCTCTACTGGCAAAATCAGCGCATTTTAGAACAATACAAACGACAGATTGGCGGTAATGTTGGTTATCCAGAACGGGCACATTTGAGAAGTGATATTGACTGTTTCTTTGGAAATCTTTTTGAACGAATCGTCTGTCAAAAAATTATTCCGCAGCCCCTCATTGAGGAGGCCAGTGCCAAATACACGCCAGCAGAAAGATTTGTGCATCATGAACTTTTGGCGCAACTTCTTGAAAATAAAATCCTCACGGCCGATGACAACAACATTCAAGTTTCGGAACTTGGAATTTATTTCTTGAAATCTATCTGTCAGGCATTTGATCCGTATTTTCTCGGTCGCCAAAATTAAAATAAACGGGCCAAATCTTTCTTGATCTGTTCGGGCATAAATGACGCCTTCAGGGCATTTTTATTGATGTCCCTAAATTCTTCAAGCGTAAACTTATGGACCTGCTCGAGCATCTTATATTCATGCCTCAAATCAATATTCATAATATGGGGATCATCAGAATTGATCGAGATCGATAATCCCTGCTCCATCATCTTCCGGATTGGATGCTCCTCCAATGAAGGGACGCAACGAGTGAGATAATTGGAGGTGGGAGATACTTCAAAATGAATCCCCAAATCTTTCGCTTGTGACAAAACGTTCTTGTCATCGACAACTTTGATCCCATGCCCGATGCGTAGAGGCCGATAACATTCAAACGAACGTGTTAAAAAAGAGGCATTGGTGTCTTCCCCACTATGCACGGTGATTTTAAGTCCGCTTGCTCGGAGCTCATCAATCATGGGAACAAAGCGAGGCATATCATCCATTCTTTCAACATCCGCTAAGTCTGCTCCCACAATGAGTTTACTTGCCAGAGAATCGGTCTTAAGCAATTGCAGGAGCGTTTTGTTGCTCGCCACATTTTGCTCGTGATCTAATCCACGTGGGATAATATAGATAAGCCCAATTTGAATGGGAAATTTTTTAAGAGCGCGTTCCACTCCCCGACATACAGACTGAATAATCGAGGCATGGGAAAGTTTTTTTCCCTGAGCAATAAAAACTGGTGCAAATCTCAGCTCGGCCAGAACAATTCCTTCAAGGTAACAGTCTTCCACATTTTCAAAGGCCACCTGCTCAATAATGGCCTCATCGGCCATCACTTTCTGGGTCAACCAAAAGCTATCAAGCACGGCCGCCAAACTGCCCATGGGATTCAAAATTTTTACTTTGTTCCAGATGACTTTTTTAAAATCATCGGCACTCATGCCGTTTGTTTTGAGATGATCGAAAATGCCTAATTTTTTGCCGTACTCAAGAATGGTTTCGAAGCGGAGCGAACCATCCAAATGTCGGTGCAATTCAATTTTGGGGAAGCTTTTCACATGCTCTCCTACATCGCCATAATGGAAATTCCACTATCGACATAGATCACTTGCCCGGAAACGGCTTGAGAAAGAGATGAGGCCAAGTAAACAGCAGTACCCGCCACATCATCCGTCGTCACATTTCGTCTGAGAGGCGCTTTTTGCTCAATCAGCTCAGAGGTGGATTTTGCCGCTTTGACTGCCGATGAAGCGAGGGTTCGAATTGGCCCGGCGGAAATGCAGTTGACGCGAATATTATCCGGCCCTAAATCACTGGCCAAATAGCGTGAGGAGGCCTCTAAGGCGGCCTTGGCCACGCCCATGATATTGTATCCTTCCAAAACTTTTGTTGAACCGTGATAGGTCATCGCCATGATGGAACTACCCGGCGCCATCATCCCCTTCAAAGCGTGTGACAGACCGATCAAAGAAAAGGCCGAGACATCACAGGCCAATTTGAAACCTTCGCGGGTGGTGTCGACAAAACGTCCTTGAAGATCGGTTTTATTGGCGAAGGCCAGCGAGTGCACCAAAATATCAAAGTTCCCCCATTCGCTTTTTACCCGATCGGCCAATTTGCCATAGTGCTCGTCGATGGTTACATCGGTTTCATGGGTAAAATCGGCGCCAACCTCTTTTGCCAAAGGTTCCACACGTTTTTTTAATTGGTCATTCAAGTAGGTCAAGGCGACACTCGCGCCATGGGCCTTAAAGGCCTTGGTAATTCCCCAAGCAATAGAGCGCTCATTGGCGACCCCTAGTATTAATGCACGCTTACCGGCCAAAAGTTGTTCCATACATCCTCTCAAAATAACGAAAAATTTTTTTTGGATTCTACCGTTCTCGATTGTAAAACCAAAGCGCAACGCGTAACGTTTTTTTACTTTTCAGGCATAGCTTGCTAGAAAGGAACATTAAAAAAAAGTGAGGACATCATGCGCTCTTTAGCCTGGGCACTTCTAATGGTCATACTATTTAATCTCCCCACCTTGGCCTCAGCACAAAGCAACGTTTTGCCGGAAACATTGTATCTGGGAACGCGACTTGAGGCGGTCACTCCCGAGCAAGTTATCAGCGGTCTTGAGGCCGGAACGGTTGTCATCCTGAGTGAAATTCATAATCTTAATTCTCATCATCAACATCAAAAATCTTTTTTAGAGGCCATGGCCCAAAACGGGATCGACCGAATTAGTGTGGGCATGGAATTTCTTTCCTTTGTTGGTCAGACTTATATTGATCAATATTTGTTTGAGGGACTGGCGGAAGAGCAATTTTTAAAAAATGTAAATTGGAGTGGTGACTTCCCAACCTATCGTCCTTTAGTTTTATTTCCCAAGGATCATCGAGGAGAGACATTGGGTTTGAATGCGCCCAGAACTCTTACCAGCAAAATTTCCAAAACTGGGATGGAGTCTCTTACAGAAGAAGAAAGGGCCCTCATTCCCCCCGACTTTCACCTAGGCAATGCGCTTTATTTCGAACGTTTTAAGGAAACCATGACCGGCGGAGGGCATGAGCTTCCACCTCAGGTCGTGGCCCGCTACTTTGAAGCGCAAAGTGTTTGGGATGAGACTATGGCCAATGTCGCCTCCAATTATATGGAAAAAAATCCCGACACCATCTTGGTCATCATCGTGGGCGATTTTCATGCCCAATATGGCGGTGGTCTCCCCGACCGTTTGCGGGCACGAGGGGTTAAAAAACTTGTGACTATTTCTCAAGTTAATCTCAAAGATCTGTCGCCCAGCGAACGTTTGCAAGAAGTCCTGCCCCATCCCAAATATGGAACACGCGCCGACTACGTTTGGACAGCGGAAGAATAGATTATGTCATTTGACGAAGGTGTCATAAAATTCAAACCCCACTGGATAAAATCTTATCTTTCAGATTTTGCCGAAGCCAGCGAGATGAATCTCTGGCGCAAGAAGCTTTATGAGCTAAAGCTGATTGGGGCCTATGAAGGCGATATTGGGTACGGCAATATTAGTATGCGCATAGGTGAAGGACTGGAGTTTATTATTTCTGGCTCGGGCACCGGCAACGCTGATTGGACAGGAACCCAGCACTACACCCGCGTAATTGACTTCTCTCTTAAGAATAATAGCGTCACCTGCGTGGGCCCAATTGTGGCCTCCAGTGAATCTCTTACCCATGCCATGTTGTATGAGTTTGATCCCAAAATAAAAGTCGTTGTGCATGCTCACCACAGAGGACTGTGGACCTCTCTCTTACACAAGATCCCCACTACCCAGGCGCACATTTCTTACGGGACAGTGGAGATGGCAATGGAAGTGAAGAGGCTCTTTGACGAAACTGAGCTGCGACGGACGAAACTCTTCGCCATGGCCGGCCACCCCGATGGATTAATCTCTTTTGGAAGCAACTTTGCGGAGGCCTGCCAGCTGTACTTTGATCTGCTTAATAAAAAGTAAAATCCATAACTTAAATCAGTTTTCGGCTCCCCACTGGCACCAATTATCCTGTAATTTGTACAAACTTTGAGAAACTCGTTCATCTCGCTGCAAAGTTTTGATATAGAACATAATTATGAAAAATATTTTATACTCAATGCTGTTGTTTTCAGGTGTCTTATTGGCCACTTCCTCTAGCTGGGCGGACGATACAAATTGTCTCGAATGCCACTTTAAAGGGGGGTCAAATCCACTGAATCACACGCCCGCTGCGGATAATATGTGTGATGTTTGCCACGAAAAAAATGACAAGCACTACTCGGTAAACTATTCCTCCGATGTATGCGCCAACTGCCACGATGTGCAATTGGATGTTGCTGTAAAACACAAACCTCTCACCGAAGGCAAACAGTGCGTGAATTGCCACAACCCACACGGGTCAGAAAATAAATTCTTTTTAAGACAGGCCGTTCCTGATCTTTGTACCAAGTGCCACACGGGTATGAAAAATCAAACTATGAAGTCTACCCATGACGTGGCCTATTCTGCTGATGACGGGGCCTGTGTAAGCTGTCACCAACCCCATGGTGGCGCAAATGAAAAGTTGCTAAGAAAACCAAAAGTCGAGCTCTGTGTCAGCTGTCATAATAAGGAACAACCCTACGTTGGTGACTACCCTACCAATAATCACACGCTACGAGATATGCAAAAAGTGGTGGAGACTTCGACCTATACCCACCCACCTGCAAAAGCTAAACAATGTACCACCTGCCATACTCCTCACCAGTCTGGAAAATGGTGGCTGCTGAACAATAATGCACCCACAGATAATGCCACCGTCAAATCAAAAAATTGGAAGTTGGTAGACGACAAATTCAAGGTCTGCTTTACCTGCCACAACATTAAAATGTTGAACGAAAAGATTGATGGGAGTGAAACCAATTTCAGGCGCGATACAAAAATTAAACCATGGTATTTGTTTGGTAAGACTCAAATCGTAAGAGAAAATCTACACCTTAAGCACAATTCTTGGTGCACTATGTGCCACGACGTTCACGGCAGTCAGCGCCAGCATTTGATCAGACTGCAATGGAAGGCCATGCCAAAAGGTGGAACCTGCGGCGGCGGTTGCCATGGCGACTTAGATCGTTATGAAACTGGTGTGGTCTATCAAAGACTTGAGTAATCGAAAAATTCAATCCTTGGGAGCGCGACAGACTCCCAAGTTTTTTTCCACAAATTTGAAACCGACTCCCTGGTAAATTTTGGCCGGTAGAGAATCTGTGTTTGCGACAATAACCAACTTTTGGGTTTTATTTTCCGCTCGAACTTTTTTGATCGTTTCTAAAAGCAAGGCGGTGGTTAATCCGCGCTGCCGGTATCTTTCATCAACCTGAACCATTTGGAAGCGTCCCACCTCTGGTGAAAAAAACAGTCCGAGACTTCCCACCAGATTGCCATCAACAAAGGCCCCCATCCACCACCCTAGATTTGCGGCAAGCATATTTTGATAACTCTTCATTTGCCCCAGCACAAAATCATCAGAACAGGCATGTCCCTCTCGCTTGGGCCAAACACGCAAGGCCAACTCCACAACCTGGGCCCACTCATCCATGGCCACCGGTCGCAGCTCAACCTCTAGATCATTGAATTTCGGGGCGGTTTTTAAGACTTGATCTCGTTTTATGTCAAAAGAGAGGACTAAGCATTCCTCGTCGTCAAAACCATGCTCCAAAAATTTATTAACTTCTAATCTTTCCTCGGTCGTTAACGTTCCATCGAAGGGACCATCCCATGCAAAAGTCATGTGCTGCACACCTGGATGGTTTTTGAATTCCTGCTGAAAAAATTCGGTCCACTTTTGAAAATCACCTTCTCTTGGAGGCGCAGAAAAATAGAGAAGGTTTCCCCAATGGTAAGAAGGATTCGAAGCGGTATGAATTTTATGAAATCCTTGCTTGGACTGAACGAGGCCATTGAAGCGATGAAAAATCAGCTCTGTTTGAAAATAAAGTGATCGAATCATAAAATCTTATAACCGTTGATAGGTCTTCAGCGTATGACAACTTTTGGTACATTGGCCACCGCTTGAGAAGGCCTGATACTCCAAAGTGATGGGACTTGTATTCATGAACCACACACTATTGATGTCATGGGTTTGAGGCGCACCATGGGGATCGTGACAAATTTTGCAGGCCCGGCCGCGAGTTTTGTCTTCATTTCCGACAGCATCAACCACATGAAACCAATGTAAATTTATTTTTTTAGGATCATCCCTGAATTGCGTCGCCGTCACAAAGTCACTTGGCCGGAGCATGCTGCTATCGTGACAGGTAAAGCAGATGGCATAGGGATTATTGGTCTCACTGTACAGATTGTAGATGTTGGTTGACCAAGGAGCGACAAGAAGACGTTTATTTGCACTGGTGTGAGGGGTATGACAGTCGAGACAATTGCCTTCTGCCCCGGGGTGAATATGACTCATCGTCAGTTTCTGCTGAATATTAGGAATGATACGAGAATCATTCATCGTGGCCTTGATGTCCTTATTGTGACACGAAAGACATAATTGCTTCGAAGGTTTTCGTAACAGTTTTTTTTCTGTTCCTGAGTGGGGCGTGTGACAAAGAATGCACGTTTGCCCCTTAAAGACCGGCCCGTGTTGTGACTTGCCCGAAATCCTGATGTTGTGACAACCGGTACATAAACCCAAGACACTATCGGAATTTAAAAGATAGCGAGTATAGCTGGAGTGAGCATTGTGGCAGCGAAGACAACTTTCCGCACCATTCATGGCACTATGCTTTATCGGCCCTTCATCTTTGCGGTCATGGCAGACATAACAATTCTCTGCCGTACGATTAATCGTGACACTGCCTGGAGGATTTTCGCCTTCCAGATGATCTGGCCGAGCAATATGACAATAGCTACAGGCCCCAATCCCTGTCGGATAATGGATATAATTCACTCTATCGACAAGATCTGAGTGGCATTGAAAACAAATCACATCTTCAGGGCCGGCCTTCATGCTACTCATGAGAAGTTTAAGTCGTGACTCAGCGGCCATGGCATTAATATTCGATAAACAAATGAGAACAAAGGCCAAGATTAGTCGGGATGCTGGATACATAGAACTCCCTCTCGAAATTTCTATGTATATTAAGTACCAGTTAGAGGGCCAATGACAATATTGCAGAAAATCAGGAAAAAAACTATGCAGTAGCACCTTTGATAATTTCGACAAAGTCTGGAGCTTTTAAAGAAGCGCCACCGACCAAAGCACCGTCAATATTGGGAAAGCTTAACAGCTCCTTGGCATTTTTGGCATTAACACTGCCGCCGTAAAGAATGCGAATCTTCTGCGCAATTTCAGGTCCTGCAAGTTTCACCAGAAGTTCACGAATAAAAGTATGAACGTCTTCCGCCTGCTGGCCGGTGGCCGTTTTACCGGTGCCGATCGCCCACACTGGTTCATAGGCAATAATCAGTTTTTCAAAATTAGTGGCCGACAGTCCGGTCAGGCCTTGAGTGACCTGAGTATTGATGACCTCTTCCACACGCCCGGCCTCACGCTCGGCCAAGGTTTCGCCAACACAGACTATGGGTGTAAGACCATGAGCAAAAGCCGCCTTGGTTTTTTTATTCACCGTCTCGTTAGTCTCAGCAAAATATTGTCGTCGTTCGGAATGCCCGATGATGACGTATTCAGCGCCGGCATCTTTGGCAAAGACAGGAGAAATTTCTCCGGTAAAAGCACCTGAGGTTTCCCAATGAATATTTTGGGCGGCAACACTTATATAAGAATCTTTCACCGCTTCGGCAATGGAGTGAATGGCGGTAAAGGGAGGCGCCACCACAACATCAACTTCCCCAGGATGACGGTGAGAATAGTGAATGCTTTTTACCAATTCAAGACCTGCGCCAATAGTTAGATTCATCTTCCAATTGCCAGCGATCATTGGAATTCTCATGACTGTTCTCCTACCAAAATTTTTCTTATTTCTTCTGCTATTAATTTATGAAGGGTGTTGTCGATAAGGGGCGCCACAGTTTTTTGGGGTGGTGACGCATTTTTTAATCGAACCTGGGGGCCCAAACCTAAGGTCGCTCTTTTCTCCAGTAATTTTTGTCGGTCAGAGGCAGAGATGGCCTGCAAGGTCCCCATATCTTTAGCATAACTTTCAATTTTGCATAGATGTTCCAAAAGCTCGATGCGAAGCCAGGCCTGTTCGATGTCATCGCCAATGGCCAAAACACCATTGCCGGCGATCATAATCACATCACTGACTTGCAGACCGTCGGCAATGACTTGCTCACTCATGGGTGTTCCCGGCAGTGCAAAAGGAGCAACGGGAATCACATCTCCAATGGAAATGATCGCCTCTGGCAAGGCAGGAGCGAGAGATGCTCCAACCAGTCCGCGGGCGGTGCTGTAAGGAGGATGGGCATGCACCACGGCCTTGGCATCGGGGCGTTTTTTGTAGGCGGCAAGGTGGAGAGAAATTTCCGAGAAAGGTTTCCCGATCCCGGCAATTTTTTTTCCCGTCAGATCCAAAGTGATGATCATGTCCTCATTAATTTGGGCCTTACTCTCGGCCGTCGGTGTCGCAAGAAGAGAATTTTCAAAGCACACGGAAATATTGCCATCATGATTTGCCACAAAGCCCTTCTGATCAAGTTTGTGGCAAACTTTAACAATTTCAGAAATGAGATATTGCTGACGACTTCCCAAAAGAACCTCTTCGATTAGCTTAGCTGCATTCCGGTGCGTTTCTTTTTGCTCTCGTTAAGCTGTTCCAAAATTCGAACAGCGGCTTCAGCGGCAGAATCAATCTCGGATTCTTTTCCACTCATGATCAATCGTCCAGAAGCACCATAAGGTTGAATATTAATAAGCTTAACTTCGGCCGCCTTAAGCGCCTCGTTGCAAGCAATGGAGAGATAGGCCGCAGGTGTGGCCTCTAGAATAAAAACTGACTCACCGGCCTGAACCATATTGCCACGAGAAGTACCAGTAAAGAAAATGGCGTGGTCTTGCTCTACTCCACGAATAATTTTATTGGTGAGAATGCTGACCTCAGAACGGTCATTCTCGTCCAAACCGGCCTCACGCAAAATTGCTTTGCCTGCTTCTCGAACTTCGCCTTGATCTGGGCCGTGAACTTCCAGTAAACCAAATTGGCGCTCAGTCACGACACTGCCCAAACGAACTTTGGTGGCCTTGAGGGCCAGGTCGATCATGTGATGAATTTCCATGGCAGGAGCAATCTCAATAAACAAAGCAGAATCATATTCTGCAGGATCGTAGACGCGATTATCCTTGGCGATAAATTGCGCTAGTTGGGGTTGGTAGCTGTCAATAAAAGTGAGGGTTCGTAATTCAAATCCTTGTGCCATAAGATCTCCAATATTTTAATAATTTCCTGTTTTAGCTTTTTTGCCTGTCACAATGGCCACACTGGCGGAGGCGCCGATCCGATTGGCACCGGCCTTGACCATGGCCTCGGCATCTTCTTTAGTGCGCACGCCACCTGAGGCCTTAACCTGCATATCATCACCCACAATTCTTCGCATGAGTGCGATATCTTCAACGGTCGCACCACCTTTCCCAAACCCGGTTGAGGTTTTCACAAACGCGGCACCGGCGGTTTTCGAAAGGGCACAACCAATAACTTTTTCATCGTGCTCAAGCCCACCCGTCTCTAAAATGACTTTGACGGGATAAGGTTTGGAAGCGTCTACAACAGCTTTGATATCTTGAAAAACTGTCGCGTAATCCTTCGACTTAAGTGCGCCGGCATTGATCACCATATCAATTTCACGCGCACCATTACGAACGGCCTCTTTGGCCTCAAAGGCCTTGGCCTCTGACGTTTCTGCACCCAACGGAAATCCCACGACAGCAATGGGTTTCACATTTGACCCCTGGAGCAGTCTGGCGACAAAAGGGATATTGGCGGCATTCACACAGACCGTGGCAAAATTATATTCTCTGGCCTCTTTGCAAACCTTGCTTAATTCATCACGGGTGGCATCGGCCTTCAAGATCGTATGATCAATCATGCTGGCCAATTTTGTATCGATCCCGGATGCAAAACCTGGTGAAGTGCTGATCCGACTCGCTC
>JAHFAA010000085.1 GCA_023250775.1 Bdellovibrionales bacterium | reverse complement strand
CTTGCCGGCAACATCGGCGGCAAAACGCAGACCTGGTTCATAGTTGTCACCATCTTGTTCCATTACGTTGAGTGTGACGACAACCATCTCACCTGGCATCACTTGACCAATCCATGCCTGAAGACCATTGGCATTTCGTCTGTCACCATCATCATTCATGTCTCCACCCCAAACTAGCCCTGACTGTGATGTGCCGTTATTTTTGGCCATCGCGGATGTGATGTAAATTTCATCGTCTCCATTTTCGACCTGCTCACGGCAATGCAAGTTCATCATCACTCGCACGCCTTGGGCCCAGGTTTCTGATGTTCTCACGGACAAGAAACAGATAAGAATTAAGATCAAATTTTTCATAGGACCTCCTTTTGGTTTCCAGCAATATGGCAGGCAAGAAGCGTCAAAACAATTGGTCTGGTAGAGAATCCGTTCTCAAATGTGTACACGGATTGCCTTAGAAACCATGAAAGAAATACACAGTCAGGTTGAAGATAATCATTGGATTTTGATAGTTTTTTCAGGGATTTCTGAGAGCTGTTGACTTAAATTCTGCCAGGACCTAAAGCGTGTGTTCCAGATATTGATGTGTACAGGTGAGAGGCAATGGAACCGGCAGTACAAAGCTACATGGATTACCGAATCTATCTTCAAGATTTCTACCAATTCAAGAAAGGGCAGAAGTCGAGTTATAGCTATCGAGTGTTTGCCAACAAGGGCGGGCTGGGATCGCCCTCGCATTTAAAGATGGTCATCGATGGCAAGCGCAATCTGTCGATTGCTTCCATCGCTCGTTATAAATCGGCCTTGGGAATTAAAGGCAAGGACAACGAATATTTTGAGCAGCTGGTCTTCTTCACTCAGTCGCAGGACCTTGAAGAAAAAAATCGGCTTTTTAATCGGCTCATCACTCTGCGCTCCGGGGTGGCCCTCGGTAAGTTGGATTTGAGTCAGTACGAATTTTTATCACAATGGTTTAATGTCGCCATTTACGTCATGCTCGGCATCTCAGATTTTCGTGCCACGGTCGATAACATCGGCATGCGCTTGCGCTACAAAGTCTCTCCCAAGGAAATCGCACAGTCCATCGAACTTTTGATCAAGCTGGGATTGGTGACGATGGTCGAGAAAGATCAGTACAGGCAAGTCAATGGCGCCTTAGGGACTGATGACAGGGTTCGCGGTATGGCGATCTTCAAGTACCACCAGCAAATGTTGGAGCTGGCCAAATCCTCACTGCGCTATGATTCCTTGGAGGAGCGTGAGTTTGCCGGTGTCACCATTTCTGTCTCGCAGAAAGACCTGCCGACTTTTAAGGAGAAGGTGCGCGCCTTTCGCAAAGAGATGAACGAGCTGGCCACGATGCTCAAAGGTGAAGAGGAAATCTATCAAATTAATATTCAACTTTTTCCGCTCTCGAGGAAACTACAATGAAGATAATTAAAAAGATATTCTTGGCGAGTTTATTGTGTTCGCTTCTGACGGCACGGGCCATGGTTGACTCCGGTGGAGTTGATGTGGGTAACGGTGAAATTGTGGAGTCCTCCAAGATTTTGGACGTTCCCGGAACGAGGCTTCAAATTAAAATCCCTGACGAATGGCGCTCCAAATACACCCATGGCCGGATTGTGATCAAGAGCGAAAAAGGCGGGTGGGTGAAGGCAAAAGTCGAACAGGTGTCGAGAATAGGTGACATCATGACTATTGAGTCACTTCTTAAACATGCGCAAAGCAAGCATCCCTCGTCGATCTTTAGACAAGTGAGCAGGGGCGATATTGTCGGAGTGGAAAGTGAAAAGCGGAATCGATTCGGATCAAAGACAAAGATCGTGGCCTACCTGATGGGTTTGGACAAGCGGCCGATCGAGCTGACCGCCAAACTGGGGCCAAAAGAATTGGAAGAAGGCAAAAAAATTATCGCCAGTGTGCGCATGCGCTATCAAGGTATCCCCACTGCCAACTATTCGCTCGACGTATCACTGGACATGATTCGTGGTGCACGACCAGGCCTTTGTTTGTCTCAGGTGGCGCTTAATCCTGAACTCATTCAGCTTAATGGCGACCAGTGTCCCGGACCGCTTTTGCATCTTGAAAACTCCGAGAATAATGTTGAAATGCTAACAGTCGTGCGGCAATCCCCAGAGATCGGCATGGTTCTTCGCATAAGTGATAACCCAGTCGATTATGACAAGATCAGTGTTAATGAGACGTTCTTGCAGATTGGCGAGGAGTTACGCTTCATTCTCCTCCGCAATATTTACGATTTCAGGGGGCTTGGTATTTATCGCCCGATTGGTATTGAAACCATCAGCGGTGACGGCACCTATCTTGTACGGGCAGCTGTATGGCCGACTTTCGATGTTCTTTTTCGGGTACGGATTCAAAATAATAAATTAACCATTGGGCCTTTGGCCGAGATACAGCTATGAAGACGATAAAAAGAATGTTCTTGCCGAGTTTATTATGTTTACTGCTGACAACACTGGCCTGGGCAGATTCCGGCGGTGTTGATGTCGGCAACGGTCGCGTCGTCAATATTCCTGGCACAGATCTGGAAATTAAAGTTCCCGGCCACTGGGTGATTGGTGGGCACGACGGTCAGGTCGTGATCGAAGGCCCGAAAGGTGGACGAGTGGTGGCAAGGGCCGAAAGATTGTCGGGTGTGGGTGATGTCACACTTGAGCAACTTGAGCAGCATGCCAGACTCATGCATCCCTCCGCGAATTTTAAAATGGTCAAAAGGGACGACATTGTCGGTGTGGAAAGTGAAACGGTTGATCAGGATAAATCCGAGATTGTGACTTACCTGATGGGATCGGACAAGCGGCCTATCGAGTTGACCTCGGCGCTTCCGTCGCAAGAATTAGAAGAAGGCAAAAAAATTATTACCAGCGTGCGCATGCGCTATAGAGGTGTTCCTACCGCCACCAATTCCATCGACGTGCCTGTGAGCATGCTTCATTGTGAACGAGAGCATGGTGATGTTCCTAACCCGGATAATTGCAAAGACAACGGGAGAATTGGCGCCTTCAAGATTAGGCCGGGGCTTTGTTTGCCTAGTGTGGCACTCAATACTGGGGTGGCCACACTTTTTATTGATCACTGTGCGGGACCGCTCCTGCGTCTGGATCAAGCTGGGTATAAAGGAGAAATGCTCACGGTCGTTCGGCAATCGCCGGAAGTCGGCAAGGTCATTCGGATCAGCAACGACCCCGCCGATTATGACAAGATTCGTATTAATGGTGAGTTTTTAGAGTTGCCCGGAGGCGTGTCCACCGACAATATGTATGAGTTTAGTAGCATGAGAAGTCCCTGGCCGATTGGCTTCGAAACCATCGGTGGCAACGGAACCTATCTGGTGCGAGCGGCGGCATGGCCAAGTTTTGATTTTCTTTTCCGCGTTCGAATACAGAATGATATTTTGACCATTGGCCCGCTGGCCCAGGTTCCGGTGGAAGAACTCAAAGTATACGTGCAGAAACTCAATGAGCAGACACGAACGGGCATCGAGCGCGATGCAGGTGAGGTTATTTTGCATTCCATGTGGACATCGGAAGACAATTTTTCCGACCGTTACAACTTTCGTTTTAACACCAGCGAAAATCCGCATATCTCCGGCAATGTTTGGGACATCGCTTTCACGGTTCCCTGGCCTGACGGCATGATCAGTGTTTATGGGGCCGAGGGATGGATAACTCCGGGAGACGGATTGGATGCTCTAAGTTGTTCCATGATTTCTAATGTGAACGAGCGATTGGCGGGAACCGCGTTTGAAGACATCAAGGCCGGCCAACTCTCGGACCTAGTCCCCAATTACGCCAACTGTTTTCCGAAAGCGCGCATCCAGCAAGGTGATTTGATTTATGTTCAAGTCAACCGTTCCTACACGTATCCTTTGAATTATCCAGCTCCTGCCAAAAACGAGCGCGCAGTGGTGCTTAAAATTGAAGACGTCGGTCCCAATTATTCCTGGGTGCGTTTTCAATGGCGAAGATTGGTCGAGTAGCGAAGCAGGGAAAATTATTTACGAACAAACTGGGCGACACCGACGAACTGCCCACCAGCGTAATAATTGGCAACTTCCATTCCTTCGTTGCGAAAATGAAAGAATGAATTTGGACTGGCCTCCAAGATAATCGATTTCTTATCTTCAGGATGAATACGAATATTGTGATTGGAGCCATTTCCTTCGCTGGTGCTGTAGACGCTTCCTTCTCGTGCCATTTGTAAAAAAAATGTTCCCTCGATATTTCTTTGCTGATTAATGGAAAAGTCGACTGACAGATCAACTTGATCAATTTCACCTTTTCGCTCGCCTTGAACAATATAGAGTTTGCCTTCAAAAGAACCATTGATCCTTTTGAATCGCCAATCCATCTTCTCGAGATACTTTGAATCTTCATAATAACTTAATGGTTTTTTTAAAATAAAATCGTTGCCTGCAGCGACGACTTTATTCGCCTCTGGAGGCAGCTTCAGGTCCTTGGGCCTATTTTTTTTTGTGTCATAATGCTCTTCTCCGCCTCTCGTTTTGGCTTCGGGTTCATTGATGACATCTTCACGGGGTGTCACTGGGGAATTGTGATCGGCAAGATACGTCTTTGGGTCTTGAAGCAAACCATCCATTGTGACTTTTTGTTCGCTCGTCATTTTCAATCCAAGGTTCGCCAAAAATAGGATGAAGGCCTTTTCATAAAGCGTTTTTGCCTCGCTTAAATCGTGCGTGTCACAGGGAGCCTGAGCTACAGGCGGTGCTACATGTTGTTCGGAGGTCATTTCCGTCGAGGAATCAAAAGTTCGCCAACCGAAAACTCCAAGGATCAGGCCGAATAACAATCCGAGGCACAGGTAGATTAACTTATTCATAATTATTCCTAATTATAGGTGTAATTTTTTAATTTAAGACCAAATTTATTCCTTATCTCAGGCCGGGAAAACATATAGGCGATGAAGCATAACGAGATACAGACTTCCGCGAAACTCCAGCCATAATTGGAGAAAGTGATTGGAATAGTAAAATTATAGACCGCAATATCATAAAAGGCGTGGGTAATGGCCATTACAATCAGCGAGGCACCACTAAACCGGAAGAGCACTTGCACGAATCCAAAAAGAAACAGGGCGGGAAAAGTATACAAGGGCTGCGAATCAAAATGGATAAGCATAAAAATGAACGAGACCAAAAAAATTGTTCGCCAGGGTGAGAGTTTTTCCAGGCAAACCTCGAGAAGTGCGCCACGATAAAAAAATTCCTCGAAAAATCCTACCAGTAAATTACTGATTAACATGATGGTAAAAAAGTAAGAACCAAGAGGTTCAGCATCATAAATCCAATTCCTGAGCCACAGTAGGAGCTGACTGCAAAAGAAAAAAATTAAAACAGGTTTAATAGCATGCAAATGGAATTCAGTTTTAATCTTTTTGTTTATGCTGTGTAAGAACCAGAAGGTTGCTATAAGGGCCAGCATGCGAAAAATAGAGGTGATGGTGTCGGCCAAAAACCAATGGATGTAGTCGTCGGTGTCAATAAAATGGTGAATGGTAAATTTGGCTGACTTGTAGCCAACAAGAATCAAAGCGATATAAAGAATTTTCCGATTCATATAGAAGGCCCCGCTCAGGCGAATTTCTCTGGCGCTTTTAAATATCTTTCCTTGCAGCGTTTGGTGCAAAAGTAGTGGGTCTTGCTTTTTGCTTTGAGGGTATTCGAGCAGCGCTCAGGGATTTTGATTTCCCATTTTGGGCAAACGGTGCAGTAAGTTTTTTTCTTGCTGATTTTCTTCATAAAATCTCCTTCCAAGCGGGTTGTGTTTTTAAAAGATTGACCGCCAATTTATTGGCAGCATCCGCCGTAATTCCTTGTGACTCCATATAGTATTTGGCGTTCATGGCGAGAATTTTGTCATAGGGTAAAAGCTTGCCTTTTTTATCTGTGCAGTATTGGCAGTATTGATGATTGCTGTCGCCGAGAGCGAAGTCTTCGACCTTTTCCATGGGCATGCCGCACGATCCGCACGATTTACATTTTGCACTCATTTTCGTTCTCCTTTTTGGGTTTGAATGAGGTTGATAAAGTGATCGATCATTTCATTTTTCTTTTCTTTTAAAATGGGTAATTTATCCGAGAGCAATTCACGATTCATAACATGGTATTGCACCAAGGCGATCCAGGTATTGAACAAAAAGGGTTGACTCATCTTTTTCAAATGGCCTGATTCCATCAGTGGTTTGGCCGATTCGTAGAGCTTCCATGAGATGGCAGCATTGAGCATGAACACCATGCTTTGGACTTTAGGCGGAAGGTGAGCGAGCTCGCTGATCAGGCGATGATAAAAGTCTTCGTACTCCGCCAGTACTTCCAAGTGAAACACCAGCAGCTTTCGAAGATCGCTTTGCTGCATGCAATTGCCAAACTCTTGGGAAAGCTTTGTTGCGAACTCATCGATAACCGCCAGAATCAGGTCTTCACGCGTGGGAAAATGAACGAATACCGTTCCATGGGAAACTTTCTGCGCCTTGGCCACATCTGCCGTCGCGGTGTTGGCAATTCCATTTTTTGCAAAAAGGCGTGTGGCGGTTTGGATAAGTCCGCTTCGGGTCAGCTCTTTTTGTTCTTGGCGGGTGATGGCAACTTTTTTCATACACTAAGTATATACTCAATGAGTGCTTACTTAGTCAAATGAAAAATCCTTACTCTTTAACAGGACTGAAATCCCAATCAACAGTCCACTCACCTAAGACTACCTTGCCTGCAAGATGGGGATTGCCATGATGATGGGCAACACTCGCACCACCCATGGACGAATCCAACACGACAGGAACTGAAGTCGTGATGGGGGGCTTGGGTGAAGGACAAACATAGGTCACGCTGATGAAGGGGTTTTTAAAACGAATGCCGATATGATATTGGCCCCAGGCCTCCGGGGCCACATTATAGGATGCCAGGGCAATGGCCTCGGATTTTGGCCCAAGCTCTACATCCATAAAACCCGAAGCAAATCCTGAGCAGTCACCAAGGCGACCATGATAGGAATAACTCACGACTGCGTTGGTGAGATAAAAATTATTTTTAAAGCCACCTTCGTCGCCGTGTTTGCCTTCGTGGGTTTTGATGTTCGTACCTTCCACCTCAAGTGAATGTTCCACTGATGACTCTTTGTGTTCCCAGTGGCCGGTTATTTTTCCATCGAAACCATAGCATCCTTGATTGGATACTTTGAAGACTGACCCGCCACGATAGACTGTACCTGAGGTGAGATATTGATAATTGCCAACCACCAAAACGATGAGATCAATGTCCTCGTCTTTCTTATCAAAGCAATAATGGTATTCCTGATGTTGGGGATCTTCCCACAGAATTTCGTCAAACTGGGTTTGGCCTTTCTTTCGAACCAGAACCTTGGCATTAACTTTTCTGCCATTCCAAAAAACCGGATTTTCAATGGCGACGGTGCGAATGCTGGCATCACTTACATCAAAAGCGTAAAAATCCCGGGTCAGAGGTTTTAGCTCCATTTTCATGGGATAGCGGTATTGGCCATTGGCATCCAACGCCACTTTTTCAATTTTAATTGGTGGCACATGCCCCGCGGCATCGGCGGCTCCCCGGCCGGGCACGATGTTGTAGTCGTCCCATTGGCGAAAACCGTCTTGCAGCGGTTCCTGGTTCCACTCGTAAACGGCGTACTCGATCCACTGTTTTTGAAACCCCCCACTCAAGGTTTTATTAATCGCTTCAATGGCGCGGTTGCTGCCCATCATTTCGTAGGACTTTTGCAGGACTGAACTGCCTTGCATTTCCACCATGAAAAAATAGAATGGCCAAGTTTCGTAAGCACCATCAAGCAAACTCAGACCGCCATTTTCCGAAAATTCCCACCAGTCGTGTTCATCATTATACTTCGGGTAGACGTGATGCTTGAGATAGGTCGCAGTTCCTTCATCAACGTTATTGTATCCAGCACATTCATCTTTTCGATCATAAGAATTTTGAATCGCGTGAAAATATTCATGCGCCAAAGTACTGGCGAGTTTTTTGGGATCGGCAGTCTTGGCCCAAGCCAAATTGACTGACATAAACGACGGGCGAGCGGGACAACCATATCCACTGACCTCATCCACATGGTATCCCATAACCCATGCCTTGGCGGCCGCAGTTCCATCTTCATCAGGCGGAATATTGTAGAGATAAACATCCAATTTTCCATCGCCGCCATTGGGCTGGACTCGTTCCACGCCCAAAGAGACCAAAATAGAAGCGGAATTCAGATCATCCCGCGGATGAGTGCGATTCATCAGCGCCTTTTCTGCCGGAATAATCTCATCACTTAAGAGTGAACGAATCTGATGGGCCATCAATAATTGATCATCCTGATCTTTCAGAAACCAAACCCGGACTTCACTGCTGACATTCTCAATATAAATCCAATTCTGTCCAGGGATGGGCTCGGGAATAGGAAATGCTTTGTTGTCTTTATTTTTTGTTGATGGAAGATAGGCTGGAGGGATCATGTAGGTATACACACGAAGGGCCAGCACCTGTTGCATTTGGGGAAGAACCTTGGCGGCGGCATCCAGCAAACGATCGGAGGGAACGGTGACTTTGGCCTCCGGGTCAGAGTGAAACTGCGGCGGCAGTTCAGCATCATGAAAGAAGGCCAGTACCCGAAATCCCGCGGCATCCGCAGCATTGATTTCACCTTTTGCCAAGGCCTGATCAATCTTTTCAAAGCTTGATTGGCGCGTCTGCAAAGGTTGGGCAGAAAGGGAAAATGAGGTGAGTAAACAAAGAAATACGAATAATATTATTTTCATATTGCCCTTCCTAACCTTCGGCATTATATGTGTCCACCATCTTTTTCATTTTTGGGGGGCGCATGCGCATTTTAATGCTTTTTTTATTCCTGACTTTTTGTCTGATGGCCACCGCTGGTCACTCCCAAACCAATCCCGAAATCACCTGCGCGAGCGTTGGTGTTGCCAGCTGCATGACCTCCGAAGGCATGTGCTTGGAATTTTTTGCGATTGAGGGGGCCGATCCTGAAATGTGGGAAAATATGTGCATGAGTTTTGGTGGCGAATTCCAAGAAACACCTTGTGGTCAAGCCAATATCGCGCTGTCGTGCCTGAGTCAAATGAACCCCATGATGCCTATGACCCGCTATACAACCGACTTTGACCTTGAGGCCGCCAAAATGGCCTGCACAGGCATGGGTGGAACGATCTGCCCTCAATAGTTTGAACTACTAGCTTAAAAAAACTCTCTTTAAGCGCCCCAAAGCACGCTATATATTCAAAATAACGAATATGAAATTACTATTATTCATCCTATTACTCATGAGTCTTTGGCTTCTAGGCGTGAGTACCAGTCATGCCCATTATGAGGCACTCTATACTCCCGAAGGCACTGGCCAGGTGGATACGTTAAGGCCCACCGCCGTCTTGATGGTGGGGCTGGGAAAAGATCTGGCCAATTTACCCTTTGAGGCCGCTTACCTGAAGGCACAAAAAATTCATGCTCTCTATCCCGATCGGCAAATTGTTTTTTTTCGTGCCGATGATATTCATGCCACTGGCACTTTTGCGGCACTTAAGAAAACGACGAAAGTTTATTTTCATACCACCAAACATCTGAGCAATCAGAAACTGCTTGAAAGGCTTTTGAACTTTGACAAGATCACAGAGCTCCATTACTACGGTCATTCTAATCCCTGGCATCTGAATTATGACAAAGGTGAAAAAGAAAATAATTTTGGGTTGGAAAATTCTGAAAAAAGAACTCCCTTCGCGCCGAATTTTGAAGAACTCAAAGATCATTTTGCCAAAGATGCTTTTGTCACCTTGAATGGCTGCAATGCCGGTTATTATCTGGCGCCTTACTTATCCCAAATATGGAACGTCCCCGTGTCTGCGGCGATCAGCGGAAGCAATTTTCAAAAATTACATAATGATGGGGAATTTTACACCCAAGAAACAGGCAAAATGCCCGCCACTTCGCGCCTGGGAAATTTTAAAGTTCTTGAAGATAAAACAGTGCGATGTATGGAAGGAATCGGAAGTTGTACTCGGATGAAGCCGGCCGATCTTCACTACGGAGGTTACTGGGGCTTTTTTATGACCCATCTGCCCTTTTATAAAATGTTTTGTAATTTTGACGATCAGGAAAAATGTTTAAAAGGTGTTGCGCTCTCTATGATCGGCCATCCAAGCTTTCGGCCGCTGAATTCCAAATCCAGTCATGATGAATATGAGAGTGTTGTTTTGGAATTTTTATGTCCCAATTTTAAGAATCACGCAGAGACTCTCAAATGCCGGCAGAACTTGAAGCTGGCGGCACAAGAAAAAAGAAATTTCAATCCCCTGCCAAAAGAAGTGCAAATTCAGTGTGACTTAAAGAGATGTAATTTCCAAAAAATACTCTGTATGTGGGGGCAAAACACTGGGCGCGCTATCGGACATTCATGCCGAACCATTTATGATAGAGAAAGCAACTCTGATTCTTCCACTATTGTGGATGAATACAATCTTTACATGCAGGCCTATAAGTACCTTTAACAAGCGTACTGGAACTTTTTAGTTTTAGGTGGTAAGTAAAAGCATGCAATGGATCGCCACCTGCCCACACGAAACAGTTGAGGTACTCGCCTCTGAGCTCCAGTCGCTTGGAATTCTGCCACAGAATAAATTTCATCGCGGGATCATGTTTGACTGCGATCTGGAGACTGCGTACCGCGCCCATTTACTTCTTCGCACGGCAAGTCGTATCCAGCGAGTGGTGGCCAAGTTCGAGGTCTGCGATCTAGCACAACTGCAAATGGCCCTGAAAAAAATTATCTGGCCCGAGTGGCTGCGATCTCACCGGGTCTTTACAGTCAGACCCACACTCGCCGACCAGAATGCGGAAAAGCTCGGCGAAGAATTGATTATCAAGGCGGTGGTTGAATCGATTCAAAAAAGCGCCTTTGAAAAATCTCCTCCTAAATTTAATCCTGACGCCGATAACCCAATCACCATTGTTCTTTTTATTCGTGATGGCAGCTGCGTGCTTGGCATTGATACCGCTGGTCGCGCTCTTCACAAACGTGGCTGGCGTACCCAAGGACATCCGGCGGTTTTGAAAGAAACCTTGGCCGCTTCGATTCTGATGCTGGCCGGTTATACCGGCGAAGAACCCCTGCTTGAACCCATGTGTGGCTCAGGCACCATTGCCATTGAGGCCGCCTATATTGCGCTTAACAAGGCACCGCTCATTCATCGAGGCAAAGATGATTTCGCTCTCGAGCATCTGGCCGGTTTTGATCGACCTTTGTGGCGTCGAATTGGAGATCAGCTGCGGGCGCAAAAAAAGTCCACCTTGCCAGCGCCAATTTACGCTTCCGATATCAAACCTGAATTTGTCGAGGTTGCGCGCGCTTCGGCCTTACGTGCAC
>JAHFAA010000481.1 GCA_023250775.1 Bdellovibrionales bacterium | reverse complement strand
GCAACAACACCTTTTAGCAGAGCATTTTTGAGGACATCTGCACGCATAACCATGCCCGGACCTCCTCCAAACGGAGAATCATCAACACCTTTGTAGTCTTGTACTGAGTAATCACGAATTTGCACCATTTTCACTTCAAAAGCGTGGCCCTTATTTCCTGAGAGCGCGGTCCCAATTAACCCATTGTTCAAAAAACCTTCAAACATTTCTGGAAAGAGGGTCAATATCCAGATTCGCTTTTTATTCACTTACAACCTCTGGTCTGCGAACTCGCATCTCACCATTGGTAAGATCGATTTCTGGAAAAAAATAATCGATAAAGGGCAGTTCCACGGTTTCGTTTTGCAACTCTAAAACCAAAACATATTGGGCGCCATTATGGTAATGCCCTGTGCACCTGCCGAGAACTTCCCCCGTATCATAGGAATAAACTCTGAGACCAATTAAATCTGCTAAATAATATTGATTTTTGTTGTTTAAAACCGGAAAGGCCGTGCGCTCACAATACACTTCACACGGAGTTAATAAATCAGCGGCATTTCGGTTGTCTTGGCCATCTAAATAAATAATCCACTTGTTACCTTTGGTAATTTTTTTAATTTCATAACGCTGATAATTTTCAACTGCTTCTTTTGATTTTTTCAGAAAGATTTCCATACCACTAGTGAGAATTGAATCCTCCTTACTGGCCGGAAAAAAACTTAATGCGCCTTGGATACCATGAGGATATGGACAATATCCCACGAGAATTAATGAATTGCTTTGTGATTTCATGCGGGGCCTAACCTAGCTGAAGCAGTTCAGCAAAGCAAGATATCGGCCCAGAGCTTAACCATTTGTCGTGTCTCTATTCACGAGTTTCCGAAGCAACTCAGTGTGCTCCATTACAAAACGTTTCTCACCCAGATGAAATAATTCAATGTCGTGCACGTGACAAAGTTTAATTGTTGCCACTTTTCCGACTAGAACTTTATAAAGAATATTTTTCCGTAAAACATTCTTTTTCCCATTTAAAAAATGGGAATCCAGCCCTTGGGCAAGACAAACATCACAAGATTCTTTTTCGGCCATATGAAATATAAACCCAAATGGTAGATTTCTCATCATATCGCTAAATTCAAATCAAGGCCTTAAAAAAGCTATCAGGTTCCTTTCTTAAATGACTTATCTACCTGTTTTTATAGAATTATATTTCATATGTATGTCAAAACTTTTGACAGTTATTGCAAGTTTTTCAAGCTAATTACAAAACTCATCGGAGTCATCTACAATGCGGTGCGCCTTAGCCTGGTATAGGCGAAGGTTTTTAGTAGGTAAATCCTGGAGGAACAATGGTTCTTTTCACGCCTCGTAAAATGACCATTCTCTCTGCGCTTTTGATATTTCTAATGTCGGCCTTTGCCAGCGTAGCCAGTGATAACACCACTAAAACTATTGCGAGCTCAAATGAGATCGGCAACTGGGCACTCGAGAAAAATCAGAAGGCGAGTATCAACGCCCTCACCGTCGATATTGCTCCTTTGATAAAGCATCCCGTCACAATAGCAGTCATTGATACTGGTATCCAATTTGACCATCCATTTCTCATGGGCTCTGTTACCAATCATGATGGTACTAAGCTGGCGACCTCTCAAGATTACGGTCGGGATTTCTCCTTTGCGGCAACGAGTACAACCCAACCTTGCGATCAACATGGGCATGGCACGCACGTAGCAGGAATTCTTAAAAGTGTATTCCCAAATGCTCGTATTATTTCGATTAAATATTACAACGCAAAAGCGGGAGAAAAAGAAAATCTTAATTCAACAATCAAGGCCTTAGAATATGCAGTGTCATTAAAGGTCGACATTATCAACTACTCGAGCGGAGGTGCTGGGGCCTCACTTGACGAGTTACGCGCCTTAAAAAAAGCTGAAGAAAAAGGTATTTTAGTTGTCACAGCAGCAGGAAACTTTGGATCAAATATTGATGAACCAAATAACCACTATTATCCAGCGAGCTATGGTCTTCAAAATATTATTTCAGTGATTAATCATGATTATAATCTAGAGATAAATCCCAGCTCTAATTTTGGACCGCATTCTGCCGATATTTCTGCTCCTGGTTCACGAATAAAGTCATCACTTCCACACAATCGGTATGGTTTTTTATCAGGAACAAGCCAATCCACTGCTTTTGTTACAGGTGTTGCGGCCCAAATCAAGGCCCTTTACCCAGAGGCTACGCCCTCACAATTAAAGGACATTATCCGGCGATCTGCTAAAATAAGCATATCTCTTAAGAATAAATGCAAATCCGGTGGAAGTCTCGATGCTCAAATGGCCATAATTGTAGCTGAACAAACGTTTCGTCAAAAATCCAATCGTTTTATTGCTAGCAAAATTGCTCGATGATTCAAACATCCAGAGATCTTCTAATGTGTACCTGAAGCGCCTTCATCTGTGTTAGGATGTTTTCCCTGCTCACTCATTGGGGCCACTGGTACTTCTGCTCTGATATAAAGAAATTCAACATCTCGAACATTGATGTGTCTTCCATTATTAAGCAGTAGTGTTTCTGCATTTAGTATTTCTTCAACTTTAACATTTTTTGGTTTTTCAACATTTTTTATTTTTTGAGCAGCAACAATCAAACCATAACATGTTTCAACACCTAGCACTTTTGATTCTGGTGAGGCATCTTCAATTGCAACTTTAAAGACAGCAGATTGAGAAGCATTGTCAGCCAGTGCAATTCGACTTGTACAACTGACCAATAAAATAATAAGAATGTGTTTTAACATTCAGACCCTCCATTCCTAAGAGTTTCCTTTCCGGAAAGATTCTCTTCAAGATTCCTGCCACGGGTGATTGAAATATATCAAATAGTTGGCCAAAACTTGAAGTGTAGGTCAGTGTCATTATGAAACCAAATTCTGTGAGACTGGTGCCACAAATGATGATGAATGAGAGAATTAAAATTTAACACACCCAAAATTTCAGGCAAAAAAAAACCCCGGGGTTAACCGGGGTTTTATAAAAAATTGGTGCATCTTGCTATTCTTGCACTTAGTTTCCCAAGCACTACCTTCGCCGCAACTGGACTTAACTGCCG
>JAHFAA010000084.1 GCA_023250775.1 Bdellovibrionales bacterium | reverse complement strand
TGAAAAGGTGTTAGGTGCACTTATTACTGTGCTCGATAATTTTGATCGCACACTTGAAGCTGTTCCAAAGGATGAGGACGCAAAACTTAAAAACCTACGCACAGGAATTGAGATGGTTCGTCAGCAATTTGTGCAAGTGTTAGAAGATAACGGTTTGAAAGCAATTCCAACGGTAGGCAAGAAATTCGATCCGAATTTTCATGAAGCCCTTATGCAGGAGGAATCAGCTAAACATGAAGAAGGTACTGTTATCCGTGAATTTGAAAAGGCATATACATTGAATGGACGCTTACTACGGGCAGCTAAAGTTATAGTCAGTAAAAAGAAGTAAACAATAAAAAATAAGGAGAATATATATGGGAAAAATTATTGGAATAGACTTAGGAACGACAAACTCATGCGTCGCCATTATGGAAAATGGGAAATTTAAAATTGTCCCAAATTCTGAAGGCCACAATACAACTCCATCAGTAGTTGGTTTTTCCCCCACGGGAGAAAAGCTTGTTGGCCAAGTTGCCAAACGCCAAGCTGTTACGAATCCACGGAAAACCCTTTACGGCATCAAACGATTGATCGGTCGGAAATTTCGCACCAAAGAAGTTGAAGTTTTTGCTAAGAATGCTCCTTTTGAAGCATTTGAAAATAAAAACGGTGATGCCTGGGTGAAAGTGGACGGAAAAGAATATTCACCACAGGAAATTTCCGCTTTGGTTTTGGAAAAGATGAAAAAAGCCGCTGAAGATTACTTGGGAGAAAAAGTATCTGAAGCTGTAATTACTGTTCCTGCATATTTTAACGATGCTCAAAGACAAGCAACTAAAGATGCCGGAAGAATTGCCGGGCTTGATGTGAAACGGATTATTAACGAACCTACTGCTGCTGCCCTCGCTTATGGTCTAGATACAAAAAAAGATCGTAATATTGCAGTATTCGATTTAGGCGGCGGAACTTTTGATATTTCCATCCTGGAAATTACCTCTGATGGCGTTTTTGAAGTTAAGGCAACCAATGGAGATACATTTTTAGGTGGTGAAAACTTTGATGAGGAAATCATCAGCTGGATTGCAGACGAATTTAAAAAATCCAATGGCGTTGATTTGAAGAAAGATCAGATGGCCCTTCAGCGCCTCAAGGAAGCTGCTGAGAAAGCGAAGCATGAACTTTCATCTGTAACCCAGACTGAAATCAATCTTCCTTTTATTACCGCTGACGCTTCTGGCCCAAAACACTTGACCATGAGTTTGACTCGCGCAAAGTATGAATCACTGATTGCTAAATATATTGATGGACTTGTTGGACCTTGCTTAACCTGCATTAAGGACTCTGGTTTAACAAAAAATGAAATCGATGAGGTCATTTTAGTTGGTGGTGCTACTCGTACTCCAATTGTTCAGACAAAAGTTAGAGAAATTTTTGGCAAAGAACCTTCTAAGGGTGTGAACCCAGATGAAGTCGTTGCCGCTGGTGCTGCTGTTCAAGGTGGCGTTTTGGCCGGTGATGTAAAAGATGTGTTGCTCCTCGATGTAACTCCCTTGTCTCTCGGGATCGAGACACTCGGAAGTGTATTTACGAAAATCATCGAAAAAAACACGACGATTCCGACAAGAAAGTCGCAAGTTTTTTCAACCGCTCAAGACAACCAGCCTGCCGTTAGCATTCACGTTCTTCAAGGAGAACGCGAATTTGCTAAAGACAACAAGACACTTGGCAAATTTGATTTGGCCGGAATTTCTCCTGCACCAAGAGGTGTTCCACAAATTGAAGTAACTTTTGATATTGATGCTAACGGTATCGTCCACGTTTCGGCTCAAGATAAGGCGACCGGAAAATCACAAGAGATTCGCATTACCAGCGGTTCTGGCTTAACTGAAGAAGAAATTCAGAGAATGGTAAAAGACGCTGAGGTAAATCGTGATGCTGATAAAAAACGACGCGAAGTTGTTGATACTCACAATGGTCTAGATGGAATGATTTTGGCATGTGAAAAAATGTTAAAAGATGGCGAGGCTAAATTGTCGGCCAATTCGAAAACAGAATTGTCGACTGCAATTACCGAAGCTAAATCAAAATTGAGTAGCGAAAATCTTGAAGAGCTCAAGGCCGCCACTGAAAAATTACAAAGTGTTTCTCATAAGCTTGCAACGGAAATGTATGCTCAAGCCGGTGCAGCAGGGCAAGGACCAGGACCTGAAGCCGCTAATGCTGGAACAGGAGATGCCGGTAGCGGAAAAAAAGATGAAGATGTAGTCGATGCGGATTATAAGGAAGTATAATCTCTGACTATTGTTAACAATGGGGCCTAAGTTTTATTGCTTAGGCCTTTTTTTAGTAGAAGGTCCGTGTCTATGGCCCAAAAACGGGATTATTACGAAGTTCTAGGAGTGGCAAAGTCGGCTTCTAAAGACGATGTCAAAAAGGCTTACCGAAAGTTGGCCATGCAATGCCATCCTGATCGCAAACCAGGCGACAAAGCCGCGGAGACACAATTTAAGGAGGCCTCGGAAGCCGCAGAGGTTCTCCTCGATGAGCAGAAGCGTGCTCAATATGATCAATTCGGTCATGCTGGTCTTGGTGTAGGTGCTGGAGGTTTTGGCGGTGGCAATTATGCTGAAGGCTTCGGCGATTTAGGTGATATTTTCGGTGACATCTTCGGTGATATTTTAGGTGGTGGAAGACGTCGTGGCGGTCGGCGAGCGCAGCAAGGTCGCCCCGGCAATGATTTAGAAGTCTCCCTTAAAATTAAATTTCAGGAAGCCGCTTTTGGCGTAGAAAAAGTTATCAGCGTTCATCGTCATGCTGTGTGTTTATCATGTCATGGTTCAGGTGGAAGAGATGGTTCTCGTCCGGTTACATGTAATATGTGTTCGGGTGCGGGAGAAGTGCGTCGTCAGCAAGGTTTTTTTACAATCGCAACAACTTGTCCAAAATGCCACGGCTCCGGGCAAATGGTTGCCGATCCGTGTCCCAGTTGCCATGGCGTTGGTTTGACGAAGAAAAAATCTGACCTATCCGTCAAAGTTCCCGCTGGAATTGACAATGGCCAGCGTCTCAAACTTTCTAATGAAGGCGATTCAGGACAAAATGGTGGCCCTAACGGCGATTTATACGTAAGCATCGAAGTTGAAGAGCACGAATTTTTTGAACGAGATGGCTTCGATATCTATTGTACTGTTCCAGTGAGTTTTTCACAGGCGGCCTTGGGTGCCGAGATTGAGGTTCCTACTCTGGAGGGGAAAGTTTCTCTTAAAGTTCCAGCAGGGACTCAGTCGAGTAAGAAAATGAGACTGAAGGGGAAGGGTATTCAGCGTTTGGGTGGAAATGGTTTAGGTGATCAAATTATTCAGATTCATGTTGAAACCCCAACGAAGCTTACGAGTGTCCAGAAGGAACTCTTTCAGCAGATTGCGGCGTTAGAAAATGCCTCTAACGGGCCTTTAACGCGCGGTTTTTTTGAAAGAATGCGCGACTTCTTTCAATAGGACTTTTTATTGCTCGCCTCGCTTTGATTCGTTATCATCCATAGTAATATCTCTCAGCATGAACGAACGAAGGACCTTCCCATGTTAAGGTACGTTACAAATCTCATAATTTTATTTCTCTTTGCAAGCTGTGGCGGCATTACCGTTTTAGATCGGAAAAACGTTGCCGGGTTATATGAAAAAACGTTTGTTGATCAAATCGATCAGATTAAAGAAATCTATCGCCAGGGCAAAGTAAAAGAGGCTTTGGATAAGTTGCAGGCCATTGATGAAAATAAACTCAAAGATCCTGAGAAGGCCTTGCGGCGGAATTTGATTGGAGTCGTTTACTTTGCAAAAGAAAATTATGAGCAGGCCATTTACAATTTTAACCTCGGTCTCACAACCGCGAGTCAGGATTACTTTTTAACAGGACAGATTAAGCTTAATTTGGCGAGTAGTTATTACAAGCTGGGTCAGCACGACAAGGCGACTCAGATTCTAAAGGAAATTCCAGATGATTCATTTTCAGTGGCCGAGGCGCAAAAGGCACATAAGTTGGCCACAAAAATGGCTGATGAGACTGGAAATTTTTATCTTGGAGCTTTGGCAGCGGCAAAAATGATAGTTGTTGGAACGAATCTTGGCGAAATCAAAAGTGATGCATCTTTTGAAAAATTCATCGCCTATTTTAATAAATTGACCAGTAATGAAAAGAAACTTCTGATTGAGGAAATTTTAAAAAGTAATGTCTTGTTATCAAGTTATGCTGCCTATCTTGAAGCTGAACGAAGTTTTTTTATTGGAGATAAATCAGAGGCAAGTAGGCTTTTGGATTTTGCTAAAAATCAGGCAAGTGCTTCTGCTGAGATCCAAGAACTGGTCAAAAATTTTCAGGCGAGATCAGAGAATTTCTCTAAGATTAACTCCTCGGTCGTTGGTGTGATTTTACCTTTGTCAGGAAAAAACGCAGAATTTGGACGTCGGGCCTTAATGGGCATTGATTCGGCGCTGAAGGAAGTAAACGCGTTTCATGGAAAGAAAGGTCAGGAAAAACAAGGCGAAGAAATCAAAATAGTCGTCCGTGATTCACAAGGTCTGGGAAGTGTTGGCAGTAATCAGGTATCTGAATTAATCGAAAATAATAATGTCGTTGCTGTCATTGGTGGTCTTGTTCCAAAAGAGGCTGAAAAGGAATATCTCGAGGCCAAAAAACACGGGACTGTTTTCTTCTCCCTCTCTTCTCTTTATATCCCTCGTGATCAAAAGGACTACCTTCTGATCGAGATACCAGGGTCTATCGAGGGACAAATGGCAGCGCTTTTTTCTGACCCATTTCTCAGCACTGTTGGAAAACGCGCAGGAATCGTTTATCCGCAATCCGAGATGGGATTGGCCTATCTAAATGAATTTTGGCGAAGGGCTGACGCGCATGGGGTAGAAGTAACGGGCGCCACTTCTTATTCGATGACTGAAACGGACTATCGCCCCATTGTTCAACTGATGCTTGGGTTGAAATACCCACGCATGCGCCAAGAAGAGTTTGATCTGCTTTCACAAATCCACACTCTAGAGAAAACGACTATTCGTAGGGTTCAGACCTTGCCTCCAGAGGTTGATTTTGACTGGGTGTTTGTTCCAGCTTATCCCAAAGAGGCGTTGCAGATTATTCCGACCTTTGCGTACTTTGATGCATATAAGATTAAATTCATCGGTGGACCGAGTTGGCGCTCAGAACTCATGGCCAAGTCTTCCTCAAAGGCCCAAAAGTTGTTTTTCATTGGCGATACAGTGAATGAGGTCAGTGAGGATTTTTCTAAAACCTTTCTGAAGCAGCACCAGACTATGCCAAAATTGATCGAACTTCGCTGTTACGATGGGCTAAAAATCTTGGCCGATGTAATAAGTAAGCAGTCTTTTTCCTCGAGAGACGAATTTGACACCTACTGGCGAGGTCGTGACAAACTCGTCGGATTGACCGGTTCATGGACATTGAGCGACGGATTGTGGCTCAAAGCCATGTCTTCACTTAGTTTTGACAATGGTGAAGTAGTTGAGCTTAGCAGTCGTAAAAAGAATTAAGTCTCGAGCAGATATTAAAGGCTGACTATTACCCGGAAGACTACTTCACTTTCTTAACGATTTTTCTTTTAGCGCGTTCCTTCTTCTTGACTTGTCTTTTTCTTCGGCTCATTTTTTTTATACTGCGCTTTCGTCCAGCACCCATGGTAAGAATCCTTTATTGCTTTGTGTTGAAAAGAATTTGTAGTGTAATGAAAAATTGTAGTATTGGCAATATGGAGTACCTTCTATTTTAATCATCGTGCCAGTATACTGGTGCTTGTAGTTTGTAAATAAGGAATCCCACAATGTTCAAAAAAGTTCTCGATTGGTTTTCGAACGACCTGGCCATTGATTTAGGCACTGCTAACACTCTCGTGTATGCAAGAGATCGTGGCATTATTATCAATGAACCTTCTGTCGTCGCTGTTCACACAGGTGTGAAGGGTCAGATTAAAGTTTTGGCCGTTGGTCGTGAGGCCAAAGAAATGTTGGGAAGAACTCCTGGCTCAATCAAGGCCATTCGCCCAATGAGAGATGGTGTTATTGCTGATTTTGAAGTGTGCCAAGCGATGCTTCGTCACTTTATTCAGAAATCTTTTTCGGGATCAAAATTAATTAAACCAAGAATTGTAATTTGTATCCCTTTCGGGATTACTCAGGTGGAAAAACGTGCGGTAAAAGAATCCGCGGAACAAGCTGGTGCACGTGAAGTTTATCTGATTGAAGAACCAATGGCGGCTGCGATCGGAGCTGGACTTCCAATCACCGAACCATCAGGAAATATGATTGTTGATATTGGTGGTGGAACTACTGAAGTGGCGGTTATTTCTTTGGGTGGAATTGTATTTTCAAAATCAGAACGTGTCGCCGGTGACAAATTTGATGAGGCGATTGCCAGTTACATCAAGAAAAAATATTCGTTGTTGATCGGCGAACGAACGGCAGAAGCCATTAAGATTAGTATTGGGAATGCTTATCCCTTCGATGATGAAGTCAAATCATATGAAGTAAAAGGTCGTGACTTGATCGCCGGAGCTCCCAAAATTATCGAAGTTACCAGTGATGAAATTCGTGACGCCCTGACTGATTCAGTGGCTGCAGTTGTGGAGGCCATTAAAGTGTCTCTTGAAAAGACACCTCCTGAATTAGCTGCCGACATTGTCGATAATGGAATTATCTTGTCCGGTGGTGGGGCCCTTCTGGCAAATCTGGATATTTTGATTAAAGAAAAAACGGGTCTTCCTGTGAGCTTGGCAGAAGATCCCTTGACCTCAGTAGTGCGAGGATGCGGTAAGGTTCTTGAGTCAATGTCACTCCTGCGGCAGGTGGCCACATTGGGTTAGTTGGGGCACCAGTGGCAAGGAAAATTCTCAAACAGGCACCATTCAAGAAATTGCTGAAACAAAGGTCCGTTCAAAAGCTTGAACAGATCAATTCTTCTGCGACTCGACTTTTATTTTGGAATGATAAAATCTCCTTTGAAGGCGATTCGATCTGTCACAAAAAAGGTCACGTAATTTTGCTAAGTGCTTTTTTTTGTGGTGAAGAATTTCAGCATTTTTTAATTCCAGGGCAGAAATTCTCAGTTTCATTTAAACATGGCATCCATTATTTTTTTGCGCAGGCCAGTTATGTTGGCAAGAAAGATGAATGTTACGCTTTTGAAATTTTTAATAAACAAATTTATAAATTAGAACGAAGAAAAAAAGATCGAATTCGTTTATTTCCTTATAAAAAAATTGAAATTTCCCATGGAAAGCGTGAGCACCTGGCGAATGTAATTTCCTTGCGAGGCGCTCCGATTAAGAGTGCTGGAAAAAGTTTTTCCTTCCCCCTTTTTGATATTGGGCAAAGTGGTCTCTCCTTTTTGGTAAATAAGGAACAAAACGAATTATTTGATGCTAAAAAATCATTGAATGATCTTCGCCTGTCTTATGGTGAGAATGGGTTCGAACTTACCGCCGGGGAAATTGTCTATAACATAGAGTTTATTGAAGGCGGGGGGAAAGAGAATAATCGACGCAAAGTCGGATTAAATATTCTTAATCCACACGAAAATCCTTTAAAGTGGTTTTTTGAAATAGAAAAGGAACCCTATGTTTCTGAGGAAGAGCGCGTACTTTTTCAAAGCTACATCATTTCTTTGTAAACTGATAACACTTGTTTTTATTTTACAAAGCTGTGCATTTGTTAATGCCCTAAGAGGCAGGCCTTCGAATCCATCATCATCTCATGTGCTTTATCATATGACCGATGCCACGGGACAATTTATTTTGGAGCGTGAAAGTGGCGGCAATCCCAAAAAAAATAACCAAATAGTGAAGAGGCGTGTTTATGTTGAGGGAAAGTCAGATAAAGAATTGGAAAAAAGTATTGCGGTTGCGGAGATTGGTTTTTTAGAAGGTGCCGATGGTAAGAAAACTCCGGTGCTTCGGCCCAAAATTTCTGAATACACTGTCTGGTTTGACAGTAAGAAATATTTTACCCAGATGAGGCTTGATACAGCGACGAGAAGTATCATGGTAAAAATGGTTTCTCCTGAGGCCAAATGGAATGGCAAAGTGAAAGTGCCTTTTCCAAAAGGAACTGGAGTATATTGCTTTTTTTCACAAATGTTAGAATGTATTGCCAAAACAGGCTTTTTTGCCATTTCTTCCGATAAAAATGCGGGCCAGTTAAATTTTCATATCATTTGGGATGGGTATCCTTATTTTCAAGAACAGTATTCCAATGTACCCTCTGAGGTATTTTCTCGTGCTCAGGCAGTTTATGATGGGCGAACTGAAGATGGTGAAAGAAAATATACAGTCCTGTTTGGAGAAGAATCTATATTTTTTAATATTGATGAATATGAAAATCTCTCTAAAATGTTCTGGATATCACAAGGACTTACAATTTCGAGGAATCAGAGCGGTACAGTAAAAAAAATTAAGACGAAAACAAAAAAGCCATCACGCATGAGTAAAAAAGAAACCTTCGGTAATGCAGAACAGTTTGAAGGTCCCGAAGGTGATGATGAAGCAGCAGCAGAGGAGGAATCAATTGAGTGAACTAGGCCAACTCATAATTACAGGGATCACCGGTACAACCTTAAATAATGAAGATCGAAATTTTTTGGAGACCGAAAATATTGGCGGGGTTGTTCTCTTCGCCCACAACTATGAGTCATCTGCCCAGCTTGCCGAATTAATTAATAATATTCAACAAACAAGGAAAGAATATCCTTTATTTGTGGCCACCGATCATGAAGGTGGCAGAGTTCAAAGATTCAAGAATCAATTTACGGTATTTCCTCCAATGAATGAGTTGGCAAAACTTGGTTCGCCGAAATTATGTTTTGAGGCCCATCATATAATGGCGCAGGAGTTAAGTGCTTGTGGTGTAAATTTAAATTTTTCACCTGTGTGTGATATTTGGACAAATCCAAATAACAAAGTCATTGGTGACCGCTCTTTCGGAAGTGATGCGGATACAGTTTCGAAATATGTCAGTGCTGCGATACGAGGGTTGCAAACAGCTAAGATTATGGCCTGTGCAAAACATTTTCCTGGTCATGGTTCAACCCTGAAAGATTCCCATTTTGATTTACCCATCGTGAAAACAACAATGGAAGAGTTGAAAAATAGTGAACTGGTTCCCTTTATTAAAGCAATTAAGTCACGAGTTGAGTTCGTGATGATGGGTCATTTGATTGTGGATGCGATTGATCAGGAACTTCCATGTTCCTTGAGTAAAAATGCTCACAACCTTCTTCGCAAGGAACTTAAATTTCAAAAAGTGATTATCTCAGATGACATGGAGATGAAGGCCATTACCGATCATCACGGAATGGGGCCGGCAACCGTTTTAGCATTGAAAGCAGGAACAGATATAATGCTTTACCGCTCGACTGCATCGGCAAGAATTGGCCTTGAGGCCTTAAAAGAGGCCAAGCAGAAGCAGGAATTAAAAAATGATGAAATTGCTCAGAAAGTAAAAAGGGTGAATGATCTAAAGAAAGAGTATCTTGCTACCTATAATCCCGTTTACATTCCTTCGATCCCGAAGGCCTTCCATGCGGCACAAGGGGCGCAGTTTTTGGCCCAAATAGCTGAAAAGAAATCTCAGACAAAATCAAGTTAGGGACAAGTTTTTCCTAGTCCTTTTTTGCCTCATTTGCGCCAGGCGTAACTCGCTTAATTCTTTGATATTATTTAGTTAATACAAAAGCTTTGCGTGAAAGGGCCTATGCAAAAAAAACAAAATTTTTATATTTTTATTTTATTAATTTTTTGTCTTTTCCAAAATCGTATTTGGGCGCAAGACGAAGAAGACAGCAATTCTCCACAGGCCTTGATTAAACATTATTCTTTCGAGTGTTATCAAGAAGAAAAAGGAGAACATGACAATGCACTTAAACGAGTGAAGAGATGCCAGGAAATAGAGGACGCCAACAAAGAGAATATGGACAAAATGCCCAAGAGCGAAAAACTTGTTTGGGACAATAATTGTGGGGACGGTGACTGGAAACGAGTCAAACCTTTTCGTCCATCAATTCCTGAAAGTTGTACCACGCTTGGCGAACTTCTGATGGCCGAAGGAAAACTTGATGAGGCAGAGAAAGCTTTAAACAAATCATGCGGATTATTTTTTTCAGAAGCGGGTTATGCCAAAGATAAAGTGAAAACGCTTGAGACCATGCGAGAGTACGGGTGCACGACTCCTGCCATGGAAACAAAATATGGACTCAAGGGTATTCCGTCATGCGGCCCGGAAAGAATTCTAGGCTGCTTAAGAATGGGTGATCTGCAAATTAAGAAAGACGACTACGATAAGGCCCAGATTTATTACAAACAAGCTTGTGATGGTGGTGAGCCGACGGCCTGTGAAAGAATGAAAAATAAAAAAACAGGAAGTGATTTGCTGATGTACACGGCAATAATCCTGATTGGATTATCGGTCTTTTTATTCGCCAAGATGGTGTTTCAGGATGAAAGTCAGTTTAAGGCTGGAGAGCAATTAGAAGATACGGTAAGTAAAAGTGATGTAGCAAAGCATGGCGCGATTTTGCAATACTCAAGGCCATTTTTTAAACGTTATATCTCCCCAGTCGTTTCCTCCATGAAGTATAAGCGTGTGTTGAAAGAAAAGTATAAGCGTCCGCTTGCCGCCGCCGGATTGACAAATTTGTTAAGTGCGGAAGATTTTTACAGCTTCAAATTATTTTTGATCATAGGTTTTCCAGTCGTCTTTATGGGAATACGGGCGTTCTTGGAAGAAACCTGGCCACTCAGTCTTATTCCGGTTCTTGGGGCCATCGGGTTTTTCTATCCAAATATTTGGATAAGTGGCAAAAAGGCGCAGCGACAAGTCGATGTCATTAATTCAATGCCATTTTGTGTTGATATGTTGGCCCTGTCAGTTGAGGCAGGTTTGGATTTTATTGCGGCAATGACCAAGGTGGTAGAAAAAGCTAAACCATCGGCACTTACAGAGGAATTTCAAATTCTCATTAAAGAAATCAAAATTGGGGCGAGTCGGGCCGAGGCCTTGAGAAATATGTCGTGGAGAATTGACTTGATTCAGATCTCATCCTTTTGTGCCACCTTGATTGCCGCGGACTCAGTTGGTGCCTCAATTGGTCCGATCTTAAAAAGTCTGGCAGTCGAAATCAGACAAAAGAAATCAAGCGACATTGAAAAAAGAGGTGCGACGGCCGCAACGAAAATTCTGTTTCCGATGTTGTTTTTAATTACTCCGGCGGTATTGCTAATCGTGGCAGGACCGCTGGTGGTTGAGTTTATTTCAGGGCCACAATAATGATTGAAATGCTGGACGTGACATTATTTGGACAATCTCAGCGGCTGACGTCGAAGGCGAGGTATGCCAAATCAATGTTGGATAGAATGATCGGTCTGATGTTTGCCCCGGT
>JAHFAA010000480.1 GCA_023250775.1 Bdellovibrionales bacterium | reverse complement strand
AAAGGACAGTTCACAGAATCCTGTGATTTTAATTTAATGTTTAAAACCCAACTTGGGCCGGTTGAAAGTACCGCCTCCATTGCTTATTTGCGTCCTGAGACCGCACAGGGAATTTTTGTAAACTTTTTGAATGTGCAAACTTCCATGCGGAAAAAAATTCCTTTTGGGATCGCTCAAATCGGCAAGGCCTTTCGCAATGAAATCACGCCAGGAAATTTTATTTTTCGCACGCGTGAGTTTGAGCAAATGGAGATGCAATATTTTATTAAGCCCGGCGAACAACAGGCCGGAATGGAAATGTGGAAAGAGTTGCGTTGGAAGTGGCATCTTGAAAACGGTCTGCGTGCCGAAAAGCTGCGTTGGGCCCCACACCCAGCGGACAAATTGGCTCACTATGCCGATGCCGCTGTTGATATTGAATATGAATTTCCTATTGGGTGGGGAGAGATGGAAGGCATTCATTCTCGTACCGATTTTGATCTTACCCAACATCAGCAATTTTCCGGGAAAAATCAGCAATACGTTGATCAGTTGGATGGCAATAAAAAATACATTCCTTATGTTATTGAAACGTCAGTGGGCTGTGATCGACATATTTTGGCGCTCTTGTGTGATGCTTTCCGAGTTGAAAATGCCGGCGATCCTGAAACTGAGCGAACCGTGATGATGTTCCGTCCTTCCATGGCACCTATTAAGGCAGCCGTCATGCCGCTCATGAAAAAGCCTGAGCTTGAGGAAATTGCCCAGAAATTGTTCCAGGACATTCAGAAAAAATATCGTGCCGAATATGACACTGCCGGTTCCATCGGCAAACGCTATCGCAGACAAGATGAAATCGGCACTCCGTACTGTATGACGATTGATTACGATACGCTTAAGGATCATGCCGTGACCGTACGCGATCGCGACAGCATGACTCAGACTCGGATCAATATCGACAACATCCTTCAATATTTACAAGATCATTTAAACTTTTGAGTCATAACTTAGGAGCTATACATGGCAACAAAAAAATGGGTTTATCGTTTTAGTGCTGAGCTCACCGAAGGCAATCGCAATATGAAAGATTTGCTGGGTGGCAAAGGTGCAAACTTGGCCGAGATGGCCTCCCTGGGATTGCGTGTGCCACCAGGCTTTACAATTTCTACCGAGGCCTGCATTGATTATCAGAATAATAAAAAAGTGATTAATGATGAAGTCCGAACTCAAGTTTTGGAGTCGTTGGCCTTCATCGAGAAAATTACCAAGAAGAAATTTGGCGATACCACCTCGCCACTTTTGTTTTCCGTCCGAAGCGGTGCTCGAGCCAGTATGCCGGGCATGATGGATACCGTGTTAAATTTGGGACTTAATGATAAAACAGTGGAGAGTGTCGCGGCTGAAACCAAGAATCCCCGCTTCGCATGGGATTCATACCGTCGTTTCATTCAAATGTATTCCAACGTTGTTCTTGGGATGAACATTTCTCTGCTTGAGGCATGTTTGGAAGATTTAAAAGAGGCGCGTGGTTATCATTCCGATACAGACTTGCCTGCCAGTGATCTTAAAGAATTAGTCGGACACTATAAACGCATTATTCTAGAAGAAACGGGCAGACCTTTTCCATCTGATTCCATGGAACAACTATGGATGGCGGTTGGGGCCGTTTTCGGTTCATGGAATAATGCTCGGGCGATTAAATATCGTAACCTTCATAATATTCCTCACAATTGGGGAACAGCTGTTAACATTCAGTCCATGGTTTTTGGCAACTTAGGTGACGATTCTGCCACTGGTGTTTGCTTCACGCGCGATCCTGGCACGGGAGAAAAACGCTTCTTTGGCGAGTATTTGCTCAATGCTCAGGGCGAGGATGTGGTGGCGGGAATTAGAACTCCTGGGCCTATTAACAACTTCTCCAAGAACGATGCCAATGGTTCTTTAAAAACCCTCGAAGAAGTTATGCCGGTTGTTTACAAAGAACTTTGCGATGTTTATCAAAAGCTAGAACATCATTATCGCGATATGCAGGATATCGAGTTCACGGTTGAAAAACATAAGCTCTATATTTTACAAACGAGAAATGGCAAACGAACGGCCAATGCTGGAATTAAAATTGCTGTAGATTTAGTGAAAGAAAAGATTCTGACAGAAAAAGAAGCGTTGATGCGGGTCAATCCCGAAGATTTGAACCAACTTTTGCACCCGCGCCTTGATCCCAATGCAAAAAAAGACGTTTTGGCCCAAGGTCTTCCTGCTTCTCCAGGCGCCGCTTCCGGCGAGATTGTTTTTACCGCTGAGCAGGCGGTTAAATTGTATGAGGCCGGGAAAAAAGTGTTGCTTGTTCGCCAAGAAACAAGCCCTGAAGATATTGCGGGCATGGCCTCAGCTGAAGGGATTCTTACTGCACGAGGGGGAATGACTTCTCATGCTGCCGTGGTGGCCCGAGGAATGGGGAAACCTTGCGTGGCCGGATGCTCATCCCTCAAAGTCGATCACGAAAATAAAATCTTGGTTATCAAAGACCGTGAATTCAAAGAGGGCGATTTTCTCACGATTGACGGCGCCACCGGCGAAGTGATGGATGGAATTGTGCCCACTCTCGAGGCCAAAATTTCAGATAGCTTCGCTGAGTTTATGAAATGGGCGGATAACATTCGCCGTCTCAAAGTTCGCGCCAATGCCGATAATCCTCAAGATGCTCTCATTGCTCGTCAATTTGGGGCACAGGGAATCGGGCTCTGTCGAACTGAACACATGTTTTTTGATCCTGAAAGAATTTTGGCCGTGCGTGAAATGATTTTCGCTAAAAATAAAGTTGAGCGTGAGCGAGCGCTGAGTAAACTTTTGCCCTTTCAAAGGGATGACTTTTTTGGAATTTTTAAGGCGATGGATGGATTGCCAAGTAATATTCGTCTTCTCGATCCTCCACTGCATGAATTTTTACCGCATGAGCATCATGAAAAAGAGGAGCTCTCTCATGTTCTGCACGTCAGTCTGCAAGAAGTGGAAGAGCGTAGTAAACAGTTGCATGAATTTAACCCGATGCTTGGTCATCGAGGTTGTCGCTTAGGAATCACTTACCCGGAAATTTATCAGATGCAGGTGCGGGCGATTT
>JAHFAA010000479.1 GCA_023250775.1 Bdellovibrionales bacterium | reverse complement strand
GATATTCTTGTAGAATTTACCACTCACAAAGACATGAGTGCCCTTTATCAACAGCTCAAAACTTTCGATATCCTTCCCAATTTACTCACCTCCTCCTCAATGCTGGTGGATGAATTTGTAAAATGGTTTATTGAACAAACAAGCAATACGGAATCGGCCACCGCGCGCTGCTGGGCCTTACTCGACGTTGGCCATACCACCACGAAGATTTATATCTATCAAGGAGATCATCTTCACAGTAAGCATGCCATTGCGTTTGGCGGAAAAAATTTCGATATTGGAATTGCCAACGCCTATAAAATAGATATTAACGAGGCACAAAATTATAAACATAAAAATTCTTTTTTTCTGACTGAGGCACAAAGGGCCAACGCCACTAAAGATGAGTTAGTTTTTGCCGACGTGATGAGAGAGGAAACCTTACCTCTCACTCAGGAAATCCGACGTTATTTTGTCTCGCTGAAAGTAAAACTAGGTCTGACTGTCGAGTTTTGTTACTTTACAGGCGGTGGGCAACGGATTCCAAATTTTGTACCCTTTCTGTCCGAACAATTAGATGTGCCTGCCGCTGAACTTCCCTTGTCTGATTGTTTCAACCCTCGGGCAAAAAAAATGGAAGGCGGTCAAATCCATAGTTTTGGCTCCACCATTCTTGCGGCCTTGGCGCATATTAATGGAAGCACCATTCCTAACCTTTTGCGTGGTAACTATTCAACCTCCCATCAGGAAATTTTTCCTTTGGAAGGAACAGCTTTTCTCACTGCCCGCACGACAATTTTCGCTTTAGTCGTCCTTTTTGGGCTTTTGGTTGAACGTGTTTTCTTGTACACCGATGACAAACAAGTGAATGCTCAAGTTGCCGTCATCCTAAAAAGTAAAATGTTAAATCTCACCAGCAAAGAAGAAAGAACCTATCGCACCCATCTTGACAAGCTATCGGCCATGCTTGAGAAGAAAGAAAAATCTATCACTCAGGAAGTCTCTACCCTGAGCGCAGCCTCGCGAGTCAATGCCGTTAGAAGTTTATCTGAGTTAAGCCGAACACTCCAAGGGAACCAAAAAGTGGATGTCGTCTTATTTGAAAATCTTGATGGTTTGGCAAAGGCCACTCTCAAATCAACCGATAAGAATGAGCTTAAAAAAGTTTCTGATTATTTAGATGGAACCTCTTTAAAAATTATAAAAAAACAGATGGTGCCCGAGGGATCAGCTTTAAATTTAAGTTTTGACGGACAATAGATGAAACGAAATTATCTTAAACAACTTGATCTATTTCTCACTGAACAAGTGAGAAAGTTAGAAGCACTAAGCGAATATCAACGATTCCAAGAATTTCTTTCCTCTCTTAATGAGAGGGAAAAGAAAATCGTAAGCGAAACGATTCACCTTGGTCTTGTCTTAATACCTCTTCTCCTGCTGCTGCCTGTTTGGTTTAGTAACTGGAGTTTAAAAAGTGACATTGATGAAAAGAAAAATCTTATTAAAACATATGAACAGTATATTAAATCTAAAGAAAATCTCGATCTTTCAGGCCAAGACATTTATGCCAGCGGCCGCATCGATTCCGAACAAGACGCCCAGATCAAAATAAAATCATTCCTGCAACGTTCTAATATTGACCCTAATAAAGTTGCAGTCGTTAATTTTCGCCCGGGACCAACTTCTGAAAATCTAAAAGAGACCCAACTTGAAGTTAAATTTCAAGGTCTGGCCATGGCCGAATTTGCAGATTTTCTTGGTTCTCTCATCAACATCGAAAAATTTAAAATTGCCAACATCCGGGTGGAAAAAGACCAAGCCAACTCACTTCTCCAAGGACATATTGGTTTAAATCATTTTGCTCGAGGCCAGTAGGAATAGATTAGAGGACCAAACGTGAATCTCAAAACCTTAGAGGAAATGAATAAGCAAAATACTACGTCCGTACCAGATGAAATCTATCAGACAGATCGCTCTTTTAGCTTCAAACTTTATCTCATGGCCGCCGTATTTTTTGCCTTAGGTCTTTTCTTCAATTTTCCACTGCGCAATTATATAGAACAAAAACTCACCACCGCCTTGGCCGAAATTCCCAACTGTCCTTTAATGTACAAATCCCTCGATGTAACCTATCTTTTTCCTGGTGCCTACCTGCAATCAGTCACCGTGCCCGGCAGTTGTACAGGACTTCCCCACGAGTTGAAATTCCAACAACTGGGAGTTCATCTCGTCGGCCCAAGCTTCATTCCACCAGGGCTGCGTATTCGACTGAAAGGAAAAACCAACACCAAAGAAATCAATTTCTACCTTTCTCAGTCGTTTACAAAAAGTGTCCTGAAAATTCCCAAAACTGAAATTACCGCAGGCCTTCTTTCTGAAATGATGGGTTCTAGTCCAATGAAAGGAAATATTTCATTGGAAGCGCTGGCCGAATTTGCCAATAACAATTTATTGAAACTGGATTTTCTCGCCGATTCTGATAGTTTTTCGCTTCTGCCAATGAATTTTCAAAGCTTTATTCTGCCAGAAATTGCCTTCGGAAAATTGCTCATCAAGGCCCATTCTGACAATGGCAAACTCATCACCCTCGACTCGTTCACCTTGGGCGGTCCCTCATCGACTATTCATATCAACGCCCAGGGAAGGATGTGGGCGAATATCGTCTCTCTTGAAAATTCCACCTTAGATGTCACTGGGGATATTAAATTCAAACAATCCTTCCTAGATCAATTTTCTATTCTCAACTTGCTTTTGGCCTCCAAACAGAATAATAATGGCACCTATCGATTTAGCTTGAAGGGGCCATTATCGTCTCTTACCCCGACACTGCTATAACACCGCATCCGTTGGAACATTGTCATGCAACAGGGCCGTAACAATTCATTCAACGCAGCCTCAATCAAAACCATACATGTGTATCTGACTCAAGAGATAGAAAAGGCGCTCAGGTCTTTTTCTCCTCATCACTCGTTTCAAGAGGTTTTGAATTATGCCGTTTGCCCGCCAGGAAAACTTTTTCGTCCTTTGCTCACCTGGGGTATCGCAAGCGATCTGGCAAAACGCCCTCTTACACCACAGGACTTTGCCAAGAATTCACACCACGATCTTTTAATCTTGCCCCTC
>JAHFAA010000478.1 GCA_023250775.1 Bdellovibrionales bacterium | reverse complement strand
GATTTGTCCTTTTAAGGAGTTTACTTTCCACTATCAGCTTGTCAAAATCACTCACAGGAGTAGTGGCTTCAATTTCCCTAATTTTTGTCTCGTACTTCTCAAACTCCGATTATAGCAATTAGTTTCATAGCTTTTCCCGTCTGCGGCAGTTATTCGAATTTTTCGAATAACTGAAGCTTCCTTTAACTCCTCTGATTTAAAGACCTCTTTTATATGATAATTGATCGTGTTGACCTCAACATCAAAAAGCTCTGCCATGTGTTTTTGGGTCAGCCAAAGGTTTTCATCTTCGAAGAGAATTTGAACGGAAATGTTTCCTTCGGAACTCTTATACAAAACATACTGCTGTTCTTTGATTGATAAAGTCCTATTCATTTGTTCTTGCCTCCCATCCTTACTCATAACCCAATTTGCCCTATGCTGTGTACCACGAGAACCAATTCAATATCTTTCTACATATTTCCTGCGCCATTCAGGTGCAGGGTAAGTGTCGGCCCAGTACTCCACGGCAGAAAAAATTAAGTCATCTCGAATCTCAAAAAAAGAAATCGCGAACAAGTCGAGTTTCTTTCCATCAGGCATGTGCGATTTAATAGAGACCTGGGTGGTCACATGATCTGCATGATCCCAGCAATCGTAGCTATGTTGGTGAGCAATGGATCTGATCTCATGAACACCAGGGTAGTCGCGGTTTAATCCAATAAAGTTATCTGGCCCAACGATCTTTTCGCGCGACTGAGGCCAGTCTGCCTCAAAATCATCCGCGAGGAGTTTTCTGGCATCGTCCCACCGACGCTCTCCAAAACAGCGCCAGAGTTCATGGGCAACCTGGACTGCACTTTTGTTACCTTCCATGTCCTACTCTTAATCTCGCGTTAGAGATTTCCGAAGATCATCCAATGACGGCTTATGATCGCCCTGCGGAATCAGGCCACTCACGGTGTAGTACAGTAATCCAAAAGAATCCGTGAGTGACTTCGCAAGCTGGGCCACTAGCACGGGGTCGGCCGGTTTCTTTTCGTTGATGATGACCTGAATACCAAGCGACGCTTTATAGACCTTGAGAATACTATCGTCGCCATCTGAAATTTTTTTTACATCGCTGTGGCCTTCGGAATAGCCGCACATAAGTCCGGCCTTGAATTCGTCATGAAGGTCTTTGAATTCGGGGCGCGACACGAGTTCACTAAAAGATTTGAAACTCGCCAAACGCTTCCAATTGGCCATGTTGATTTCGTCTTCCGCTTTTTTCTTCTCGCGGATCGTCTCAAACGGCAGGCCCTGAAGCTCTTCCCGAGTTTTTTTGTACGCTTTGTCTGATTCTGAGTCTCTCTTCATTTTGTGGCCCTATTTCAATTCCATGGCATTAATGCAAAAATATTGAATTCCATGCAGGAACAAGCTAAAATACGCAGAAATGTGCAGTTTTGTAATTTTAATAACTTTTATATTACAGCACTTTTTTGGATTTGAAAAATTCAAATTCCTTATAGCGTTTAACCAACAACAATGAGCAAGTAATGCCCCAAACGGTTCAGACCACTTTCAAGATTTTAGTTGTCGATGATGATCTGGACATCCTAGAGACCCTGATCGATTTCCTGGCCTTGGGTGGACACAATCTTTTTAAGGCAAGCCAAGGCCAGCAAGCATTAAGCATTTTGGATAGAGAAAAAGGATTTGATCTCGTTATCTCCGACTATCACATGCCGATCATGAACGGGGCCGCTTTACACTTTGCCATGCGAGAGCGCGGCATCGATTGTCCTTTCATTCTTTGCACCGGAAGTCCTGAGCTAATCCCGGCTGATGTATGGCCGGCCCTAAATCTCTACGCTTTGATTGCAAAACCCTATTCGCCTTCCGTGATTGAGCAACATATTGCCGACTTGATTGCTCAAAAGGCCGAGCGCGCTTCTCTGGTGTGAACGTGCAGCAGACGACATGATATCCAGGACAACAGGAAGATGATGATTTTATTTTCTGGGGGCTCTGTGAAATTCATGAGAAAGAATTCGGATACTACTCGCTCAAAGAACTTGAATCAATCCGCTTGCCCTTTGGACTTAAAATTGAGCGAGATTTGTATTTTTCTCAGAGCAAGGTTGCCAAATATTGGGATAGGGACTAACCCAATCCCTTACTGCATGTGGGATTGAAAAAAGACGACTCCTAGCGTAGCTTTTACGCTTCATTCATCCTTGCAAGATAGAAAGGAAAAATTGATGGCCACCGATAATTACAAACGTTTTGTCATTCTACTTTCGCACACTGGGAAACCATTCACTGAGACGGTCATAAGGGCACATGTCCAACACCTTAGACAGCTTGATCAGGAAGGAAAACTTATTCTATGTGGCCCGTTTCTTGATCATAAAGGCGGAATGGTTATTCTCAAGGCCATGTCACACGAAGAGGCCCTGGCGATTGCGGCGCAAGACCCATTTGTTGTCCAAGGATTTGAAACCTGTGAAGTTAGAACTTGGCAACTTTCTTGTGAAGAAAATAACCATCTGGGCATGGGATAACAATCATGTCTTGGGATTATTCCGTTACATCTTGGCTAAATTCATTTTCAGGCAAGATCGCCTTATTGGATTCTGTTTTTGTCGCCATTACTATGGGTGGACCTATTGTTCTGGTGGCGCTGATTGCGGTTCGCTGGTGGATAAAGGTGCAACGCGAACTTCAAAGACACCTAGCAATCGCTTGTGCCATGGCCACCCTGCTTGGACTGTTTTTCAACCAGCTCATTCTCCTGTTTTATCACCGGCCAAGACCCTACGAATCACAAATTACACATCTCATTATTCAAAAAAGTTCTGATCCATCATTTCCGTCGGATCACGCGACGGTTGGATTCGCAATTGTAATGATGCTTGTTTTGTGCCGTGATAAATGGGCCGTTGGCCTATCAGTAATTGCTATCCTGATCTGTGTATCCAGAATTTATGTCGGAACTCATTTCGTAACTGATGTTATAGGTGGGGCAGTGACAGGACTAATGGCCGCCCTGATTACCCATTTGTTCTATCACAAACTTGAGGCCATTACTCAACGAGTTGTTAAGTTACTTTGATTGAAAATAATCTCAACCGTTTAGGTC
>JAHFAA010000477.1 GCA_023250775.1 Bdellovibrionales bacterium | reverse complement strand
TGAGAGACAGAAGATCATTGATGTATCGCCTGGGATCTTTCCCAACCAACGCATTAATTCGCGACCTGCCTTGAAAGATAAATCATTGAGTTCAGGGTGTGCTCCCTGGAAAAAAATCTCATCATTCTCAGAGGGGTAGAAGGTTGGAACAACGGCAATTTTTTTTTGAATGTCAGGGTAAATTTTTGCGAGGGCCTTGACATGATGATAGGCGGCTTTCCCCAACCCCACCAGCCAAAGATTTTTGCAGTCCTTAAGATCACGCGACCATTGAGCTGGAGGCCTCAGCAATTTGCCAAGTTGAAGACTTTCATAAATGGCCTGTAACGCCACCTGCATAAAAAAACCTAAAACTCACTGGCCAATTTAAACTGGACAACAGATCCATGCGAACCATCCCATATATAGTTAACTTCTACGGGAAGTGAAACTAAGTGCGCCAAGAGAAGATCGGCGGTGAGTGTAACACCTGGCTGATAAAAATGTTGTTCCACGCGAGCTTTATCTTGTGAGTTTGTGGAAAAATAATTGCCAAAAATCCCCGGAGAAAGTCGACTCAAACCAAGCGGCCAAACACTGCTTTGCAAATTCCAGTCGACCACCGTTTTGAACATCGCCGCTGTTCTGATTGCGTAAAGTGAAGTTTGATCTTGCCCTTTGATTCCCAAGATCGAAACCGCCGGGACGAGGCGATTTGCATTACGCAATTCCTCACCAATGTCTTTCGTGTAAGAATCCGTTTTCATCAAATTGGCCTCTCCCATCATATAATATTGGGACCCCAAATGATAAGTTCCTTTAGTTGTGCCGGCATAAGTCCTTTGCGTTCCGATATTTATATAATCTTGCTCACTCTCCAACTCAAACGAGAGTGCACGTAAAGGATAAAATCCAAGAAAACTGTTTTCGCGTTTATAAATATGAAGTGATTCATAGGAGAGATAGTAATCGGTCCAAAGAGGATTTTTTAAAGAGCGCCAATAACCAGGTCGGACCTCAATATCCATTTTCCATCTATAGGAATCATAAAAATTGTAGGAGATGGGTGCTTCAACTAACAGCGTGTTGTTGCGCAAATATGCTGGCAATGCTAGCGATTTCTGTAACTGTTCGTAGGCCACAGACAGACCAAAATGAAGCAACCAGCGAGTGACAAGATAATCCACATTCGCCTTTTGTTCTAAAATTTCAGTGTCGTTGGAATATTCTAACGCGAGTTCGTTATAATCCATCGGATCTGCAAACATGGAGTTGACTTGAAAAAAACCATTCTTCTCTCCAGCGATATGGTAAATCATCCAGCGAGAAAAACGCAGATTGCCTAACATGGAATAGTTTCCTGTCTCGTTCGAGGTGATTGAATGGCTTGGGGCCGCAACAACTTCACGGGCAGAATCGCTCAATAACCCTTCAAATATTTTATGAGAGGGATCAGTGTCGAAAAAATATTGATAGCGTGCGGGAACTTCTTCTTTTTTTGTTAAGCTCGCAAGTGTGTAGTCATATCCATGAGGTTTAAATTCCACCAGCAAAAAACGATCTCCATGTAAGTGGCGCGCAGAATGGACGGCATCTGATATGCCCAAACGATAAATTTTTCCATTTTCCCAAACAAAAAGTCCGGAGCCGTAGGTGGTGGCGCCAGTGAAATAGACTTCACCTTCTGCCCCGACATCCACAGGAGCACCATAATATCCGGGAAGGGAAAAGAGCGCACGCGTACCTTTGAAGCAGGTTCTCTGATCCTTGAAGTGCCGAAAATACACCGCCTCACCATCTTCAGATAAAATCGCACTTGAATGTGCTTCTCCTATTTTTTTTTCATCCTGATATAAGACAGGAGCGTGAAATCCTTCGGTCATTTTGAAATAAAGTATCCTATTTTTTCGATCCATATCTTGAACAAGTTTTGAATCGAATTCAGGCGTATCGTTTCCATTTTCATCAAAAAGTGATGCATGTTCATATTTACGCTCGACCCTGCCTGTCGCTGCTGTTTTAAATTTTCCTTCGTGCCAAAATATTTTTCCCGAAGCCAATCTGCTTTTTTGACGTCTCTTAATTTGGCCATCAGATTTTAGGACGAACAGCTCCGGATCACCACGGCCATCGCCAGCACTCAAGAAAACGATGGAGTCGCCAATCCGATTTAAAGGTGCTGACCGCACGGAAGTTAAAAAGGTTTCCCCATCTTCTACCCGATGTTTTATGGCCTCTTTTCTAAATGACTCAAGAAAATCCACCACCAGCTCTGAGTAACTCACCCCAAAATGCGATTTAAAAGTCTCATTGATTCGCAGAGGGTTCAGGAAGTGGATGGCATGTGACCAGAAAAAACGATTGAGCGTTTCGATGCCAAAACGTTCAGCCAAATACATATTGAAATATCCACCGACAATATATTTTTCTGTTCTGTAAGGAAAATACAATCCATTGTTGGTCAAGCGATTCTCATTTAAGAGATCCGCTTTCAAAAGGGAGTAAAACAGCGCCCGCGATGCTCCTGAAAAAAGTCTCCCCCCATTGCCAAAACGTGACTCATTAAAAACCCCGTTTCCCTCAAGAATCCAAGTGGGAAGCAACATATTAGGATGGGTAAAAAAAGGAACTGGAAAAATCGCTAACGGATTTAACGCAACGGGGATAGGCAAAAGACCAGGAATATTATTTCCAAAAATAGTATGCCCAATTTTTGAGAGTTCACGTTTGGCATCAAGTTGATAAAGATGAGACGATTCATGAATCAGCAGATCAGCAAGCCAAGAACGCACTGAAAAATCATCAATGGACTCTGCCGCACCAAAATAAAATACCGCTTGGGAATAGGGGAACATGGTGGCATAGGCGTTGGCGATCTGATTATTTGTGGAGGTCAAGCTTATTGACGTTCGTTCATCTAAATGAAAACCGAATGATTCCTGATAATGCTCGCGCAGGCGTTCATTAAAATCCACGACCCAATTCAGGTAGGATTCCCATTCGGTAGAATAAATATATGTGTAGCGATCTTTATCAAGGGTCTTGTAGGGTGAGTCATTAAAAGCTCCCACATTGCCATAGACCTTCGGCAACATGACGAGTAAGAAAAAAGCACAAAATATTACCCGACGCA
>JAHFAA010000476.1 GCA_023250775.1 Bdellovibrionales bacterium | reverse complement strand
GCACAGAAAATCTTTTTTTATGGATCGGGCATCGTCGCCAACTTTGCCAATCTTCCCGGTACTCAATACCAATGTGCTCCCGCATTTCGAATTAGCAAAAAAGATCTTCAGCCGTGTGCCAACAAGGACAATTACTTTATTGTTCTCCCTAACATGCTTCCCCAAGCAGAGGAAGTAATTGATTTTATTTCCCAGTCTGACCTCAAAAATAAAAAACTTTTTATTTCTCTTCATCCCGCGACAAATAAAGAGCATCTAAAGAATTACATTACTTTGAAATTGCAAAATAAATTTATTTATTCCTACATAGAGCGCCTGTCTGACGCTATTTCATCGGCGGAAATTATTATTTCGACAGGAACCAGTGCCTTTGTCGATGCGTTTATGATGAAGATCCCTTGCATCGTTGTGGGCAGCCGCACTAAGCACACTCTGAATTTTATCCCTGAAAAATTTAATAATATACTCTTTCAAACTGCCTACGAGCCAAAATTCCTTCAATCATCTATCGATGAATTACTGAAAACTTCAAAGGCAAATTCGCTTAACTTCGATTTATTTTTCAAAGATTTTGTGCAAACCCAAACGCCAACCGATGTGGCCTTGTTTGCCCACAATCTTTTTTCAGCCTGTGATAAAAATGTTTACGCTTAGATCTTTGGTAAAAAAATTTATTTTACTCGCCTATCCATTTTTTTGGATCAAGTCTCTTTTTGAGTCAAAGTGCTGTCCTAAAGTCCGTGTCATTATTCTTCATGACATTCGGGATTCTTGGCTCTCCCCCATGCACCGTTTTTTTGAAGCTATTCGCAAAGATTTTGATTTCATCACACCTCAACAGTTTATGGAATATATGAACGGGGAATTTAAACTTAAGCGAAATTCCATTCTTGTGACATTCGATGATGGATTTAAATCCTCAAAATTGGCCACTGATAAATGTTTGGCACCTTATAATATAAAAGCACTCTTCTTTGCTTGCAGTGATTTTTTGAATTTAAATGATACGGATGGAAAAAAATTCACCGCTGACAAAATTTACGCCGGGGCGATGGCACCTGAGCAAATTGGCGACTTTCAACTTCCTATGAGCACCCAGGACATGAAAGAACTTCTCGCCCAAGGGCACATGATTGGCTCCCATTCCTCCGGCCACGCGTGGCTCTCAAAAGTTGCTGATCATGCCACGCTTGAATACGAAATCATTTCCTCTGCCAACAAGCTCGAGCAGATGCTGAACACAAAAATTTCTGCGCTGGCATGGCCATTTGGCTCCCTCGATAGCATCTCGACCGAGGCCTTAAAGGTTATCAAACAACGCTATCAATGGTGTTTTAGTGGCATTCGAGGCACCAACGTACCTAAGCAAAGTGACTTCATTATTTTTAGAGAATGCATTGATATAGACAATACGTTGCTCTTTAATAAATTTATTTGTCATGGCGGCCTTTCTCTGTTTTATAAAGGGCAGCGAAAAATTTTACATGAAATGCTCACTAAGGATGCTTCTTGATTACGGTTACGCCAAGCCTCACATCAGTGGAAATTTTCCAAATGCTGTTTTCAAGAAGAAACAGTATTTGGAATAAAAATCAAAAAGAAGTTCCGTTCTATTTTTCTGCCTCTAAATATGCTCTTTATGTCGTCGCTAAGGCGCTCGAAACAAGTCTTGGAAAAGCGCCTATTCTTTTTGTCCCTGATTATTTTTGCTACCGCTCACTTGAACTTGTCTGGACAAAAACGTCTTGTAACATTATTTGGTATCCAGTGGATAAAAATTTTTCTCCCAAATGGAAAATCATTTCAGATTTGGCCAAAGATTCTCCTCCAAACTTGTTTATGCTTGTGCATTTTAATGGCCATGTGGACCATCTTGAAAAGGCTGAGAAGTTTTGTCATCTCAATAAGTGCCTTTTTGTGGAAGACTGCGCCCATGTTCTTTTTCCCCTAGGGAAAATTGGCAAATATTCAGATCTTTCTTTTTTTAGTCCTCACAAATCATTGGCCATTCCCGATGGCAGTGTTTTGTACGTCAAACGAGCTTTGCCGCTTCTTGGCGCAATTGAAAATGTTTGTTTGGGCCTCGAAACTAAAGCACCATGCCCCATGAAATGGATCTTAAAAAAATTCCTGCTCAAATTTGTCCCCTCAGTTCTTCAGCGACAACGCTCTAAACAAAGCTTGGCCTTCGAAATTGACCCGCCAATGGTTGATCTGGTAATGCAACCAAAGATAAGTGCATTGGGAAAACGAATTCTGACTTCGTTTTCTGAGGCGAAACTTCTGTTCTTCTTACAAGGTAGGAAAAGAAGTTCAGACGAGTTGATCGTTATTCTCAAATTTCTTTTAAAAGATTTTGATTATTCCCATTTCAATGTTAACGAGGCCCCCTATAAACTTGCGCTGCGTTTTAAAACTTCCCAGGAAACAATTAAGGCGTTTGAAGTCTTAAAAGTTGCCGGACTCTGGCCTGTCTCGTGGCCTGACCTTCCACCTGTTGTGAAAAATAATGAGCAGAGCATTCACGAGGATGCCATTGCGCTCAGAAATACCACCATCTATCTTCCTGTTCATCACCAACTAAAATTTCTCAAAGAATTTAAATGTCAGCTAAAAGTTCCCACGCAGGATATAAAAGTTGAGTGGAATAACTCCTCTCCTGAGCAATGGAAAGATTATGCTCGCTCCATTGCAAATTTTAACTTGCTCCAACATTGGGGATACGGCGAAGCAAAAAAATCTGTTTCAAATACTCCGATTCGCCGAGGGGTCATTTATTTTCAAAATAGGCCTGTGGCCATTGTCCAGGCGATCGTGAAAAAAATTGGATTTGTTACTTTAATTCGAATTAATCGTGGCCCACTTTTTTTAAATTCCTCAGTCACTCCTGATCTCAAAACTGTCGTTTATAAGGGATTACGAAAGAACATGGGAACCGGAATCTTGAGTTTTCTTTTCATCATTCCTGAACTTCAAGATTGCACGGAAAGTCATTTTATTTTATCAAAGTCCAGACTTTTACGGTTTCGTGGCACAAATTCGGAAACCGCATGGATTGATCTCACTTTGAACGTAGAAAAGTTACGCGAAAACTTAAAAAGCAAATGGCGGA
>JAHFAA010000083.1 GCA_023250775.1 Bdellovibrionales bacterium | reverse complement strand
TTGGATCGCCGACCTTTTTCGCGCGACAGGCCTGGCGTAGAAGCAAAACTCCATCGCACACTGTTTTAAAAGTTCCCTCACCACGAACTCGATCATTGGTCTCCTCGTCGCCATCCAAGGAGAGCAAGTAGACGGTGGTTTTGTTGACTGAAACAAGCTCGTCAAGATAACGATGAATCAGGGTTCCGTTGGTGGTGATGAGCGTATCAATTTTCTTGGCGGCAACATAGTTCAGAAGTTTTTTAAAATCCTTATAAACCAAAGGCTCGCCGCCATGGAGGCTTAAGGTGTATTCGGGAACGATGGTTTGAAAATGATCCAGCATCTTGAGAAGATCCTGAATAGGCATGTGCCCGCTCTCGCGCTTTTTCTCGCGGTAGTAGCCGCTCTCTCCCCATTGATTACACATCAAGCAGCGAAGATTACAACCCTCGGTAGGGATGAGCTGCAAAACCGCCGGCAGGGGGGCGCGCGGTGATTCACCGGCAAGATAGCGCTTGTAATGTTTGGCCCAGATCTTGGCCCTTTTTTCCAGGCGATTGCTGTATAAGATAAAATCAATAATGGTTCGAAGAAAATGAATCAACTTTCACCCCTTGGAAACAGAAGGGAACGGGCACGAATCAGCATATAGCTCAGGCCAATCACAATCTGCAAATAAAACGTGATGGAACGGAAAAAAATTATCGCTACCACCGCTCGATTATACGGCATATAGGGATCAAAGAACTGATGAATCAACATCTCGGAAATTCCCGCGCCATTGGGGGTGGGAGCGATATAGGAGAGGGTTAAATGCACGATGGCCGGGGAGATGACGTTGAGATCAGTCGCCCCACCGATAATGAAAAGAATGAAGACCAGCGCGGAAATAAGCACAAAAATATAAACGAGGTGGGAGAAAACAATCAGGAGCAATCCCTTGGTTCCGGCCTGAAGGATCTCATGGATTTGGGCCGCAAGCTTGGAGAGGGAACGCAAACCAACGCCAAGTCCTTTCTCCAGAAAAGACTTGTCCCTGAGAGAAGTGGCCCAGGTATCGACTTTATTGATCCACTCGAGCTTCACGGCGATGAACGAACTCACGCCAAAAAAAATCGTGAAGAAAGCGATGGACGAATAAATTGTGCTCATAACAAAAGGGGAGCTGGCGAGATTATTGGATGACAAACTGGCGGCCACGATGGCCACCAGCAGAAGTAGAAAAACGCCGGTGAACGATTTCGCAAAACTAAAAACAACTCCTTTTGAAACCGGCACCTGCAACTTGCGAAGATAGTAGGCGGTGGCGGTTGGGCCAAGCAGCCCCCAGGGAGAAATCCAAGAGAAGAAAAAATTGATGATAGAAAGTTCCAGGCCTTGAAGAAAGGAAATCTTCACCCCCAGCACCTTGCCTACCAGAGTATAACGAAAGGAATCCAGCGCATAGAGAACCAGGCTGAGCGAGATAAAGGCGGCGAGTACTCCCTTGGAAATGCTGAGAAACTCCACGGCATCGGCGATGGTTAGGTTTGTTTTCGCAATGGCATAGTAAACGCCCCCAATAATAAGAGCGAAACTAAGAAGAATAAACAGAAGGGTGGATATTTTCTTCATGAACGACCTCATTCTACAGTATGATGAGTTAAAGATGAAATATATTGAACGTTGGGGAACAAAAATTAGTTACGAGGTGAGAGGCAACGGCCCTCCGCTCATGCTTTGCCACGGTCTCTTAGGCGATGGTTCACTGTGGGATCAGATGACTGGCCAGCTTGAAAAAAACTTTACCCTCATCATTCCTGATCTGCGTGGACAGCGCCACTCTTCAACCGAAACTCCTTTCACCTTGTGGGATTCGGCCGATGACCTGATGGCCATTCTTGACGCGGAAAAAATCACCCAGACCCAGGCGATTGGTTTTTCCATGGGAGGAATGGCGGTTCTAAGAATGGCGATCAAATATCCCGCTCGCGTATCCGCGCTTGGATTGATCAGCACCGCCGCCGGGCAGGAACCGGCCAAGTCGTTAAAAAAGCATCTGCGATCCGCATCTATTATTCGCCTGTTTGGGCCCTTGCGCATTTTTGAGTCTTTCTCAAAAGATTTTATGTTTCGCCAAGGATTTGAAGAATCACATCCGATTCAGTTTGAAGCGGTGATGAAAAGTATGCGCTGTCAAAATAAACGATCCGCGGCCCACGCCATGATTGCCGTCTACTGTCGTGACAGCGTTATCCCATTTTTAAAACAGATCACCGCTCCAACGATTATTGTCGTTGGAACAAAAGACAAATCAACTCCCGTAAAGTGCTCTGAGGAAATGGCACGGCATCTTCCGCACAGTAAATTTTTTACCATCGAGGGAGCAGGACATATGCTTCCGACAGAATGCCCGCAAGAACTGGTGGAGCACATTGTAAAATTTTTTTGTTATTGAGGCAGAATGGACAGCGACAGTCTGGCGGTGCAGACCAGCTTTCCTTCCTCATTGACGATTGAAATATCCCAGAGCTGCGTTTTTTTGCCCTTATGAATGATGGTCGCCGTTCCGGTCACCACACCTTGAGTCACAGGTCGAAGATAGTGGGCGTTTAAGTTCATGCCCACGGCGATTTCTTTTTTGAAATCGATACACATGTTTCCTGCGATACTCCCCAGGGTCTCGGCCAGGGTGCACAGGGCACCGCCGTGGAGGACGCCAAAAGGTCTTTGAGTTCTGTGATCAACCGGCATGGTGCCCACCAGAAAATTGTCACCCCGCTGGGTAATTTCAATGCCAAGCAGCTCAATCATGGTGTGCTGATTAAAAGTTTGCAGTTGCTTTAAGTTAAAATCGTCATGCCACAGGCCGGTTGAATTATTCATGGTTATTGACACAGCGGTGTAGGGGTTGGAATCGGAGTGATGTTCGGAGGGGTCAGGAGCTCCTCGGCGTGACAGGCCTTATCAATGTCTTCTTGTTCTCGCTGAGAGGAAGGGTAGCCCAAAACCTGAATGTAGTCGGGGAGACGGAAAAATTTTTTCAGCACACACTTGCGATAGACGGAACTTTGTTTGCACAAATACACCAGCATTTTTGAGTTCCCGGTTGTGCGCAGACGATTATCCTTATCGTTCGTCTCCTTGATACAATCCATGAAGCCGTTAATTTTTTCAAAAAAGGAAACGCATTCTTTTTTATTTTCCTGCAATTTCTGCTGCACTAAGGCCCCGTCTCTGGGTTGCTTGTAGAAGCCCATCCAGTAAGACGCTTCCTTTTCGGCACATTCATTCAAAGTCATGTAATAGGTCTCAAAGGAGGAGCAGATGGCAAAAAGAAAATTGCGGTAGACTGAATCTTTGCTTTTCTTCCCGCCCGTCAGATGCGCGAGACAACGTTGATGAAGAGTGCCGCAGGATTTTCCCGCGATAAAAATCTCGTCTCCATCCTTCAGTCTGGCCTTGGCGCAAGTCACGAAGGCGGGATCATTGGACTGGGTTTTACAAAATTCCCAGGCATCAAGCTCGGCTTGCAGTTTATCACTGGCGAGTTTTTTGTATTTAGCGGTAAGGGCCTTACTAAGTTCGGTCAAGCATGTGTTCTGTTCAGGTGAAGGCACGGGAAGTCTGGCATAGCGGTCGCAGTAGGCGAAGCGATCGGCCCCCGGAGCTTCAGGTGACTCTTTCGCCAGACGATCCTTACAGTCTTTGTATCGCTGCTGATAGTGTTCTTTCGCGATTTTTTGTTGCTCGGCCTCTTTCAGTCTTCTCTCCTCATCTTTTTTCTGTTGCTCCAGCGCCGCCTTTTCGGCCTCTTCTTTTTTCTTTCTCTCATCGGCGTCTTTTTCAACCTGCGCTCTCAACGTTGCATTGCCGGCGGTTAGTCTTGCAAGGCAGACACTGCCGAGTTGTTTGTATTTGTTTTCCAAGCAGGCGACCAAGGCCTGTCTGGCGATTTCTTTTTGGCAGAGAGTGGTTGCCTCTTGCGGGCAAGCTTTTTCGACCTCAAGCTGTTCACGCAAAACGGGATTGGCACGCAGAACGGCCTCACGGCAGGTGGCGTTTACCTCTGAGAGATGCCTTTCCAGGCATTGATACACGGCCAGGTCGCCGTCTTCATTCATCGCTGAGGCGCAAAGGCGCGTGGTGTCCGTCTGGCAGGCCGCCGGCCCATTGTCGGACCACGCCAGAGGAGTCGCCAGCAGCAAGACGAGAGAAAAAGCGATTAGTTGATAGATTTTCTTCTCCATCATGAAATTATAATCTCAGATAGCTTTTTCGCCAATTAAGCAAAATTTGTCTTAATTTTCGCGATTCCCGCTATAAAGGAATTCCAGATCTTTATCAGTCAGCATATGGGCGAGTTTAAGCGAGCGTACGGTGCGATGAAGCTGTTCGATGGTGATCGGCCCAACCGCCAAAAAATTGGCCCTCTTATGCGCCAGCGCGTAGGCATTGATCATCTGATCAATGGTGTAAGTGGTGTCATGCTCACGATTGAAGTCCTGGGTAAATTTGACCACTCTTTCAAAGCGCGCCTTATTTGCCGGTGTAAAAATGGCGGGATAAACATTTTGCCAGTAAGCATCGCCTTGCTCATATTTTTCCTTGGCGGCCTTCATGGCATTTTCCCACTTGGGTTCGGGTTTATCCAAGATACTAAAGCCCCCCAGCGGAGAGTAAGACATAATCTTAATTCCCTTTTCAAACTCCGGGTCCATCATTTCTTTGTGGGTCACTTGCACACCACCGGCATGAATGGTCCGACTGGTCATCTCGAAAAGCGAAAAGTAGGGACTGTTAAGCACCGGCCGAGTCAAGGTCTCATCCTGGGCCGCCAATTTCAACGACTCATTGACACGTTCAGTTTGCCAATTGGACCAGCCCAGCAGGCCCATCTTGCTGGAAATTTTTTGCGAACTCAAAGCGCGCATGATGCTTGAGATGGAATTCTTTTTTCTCTTCACCTCGTTAAATTTAAAATAATCCCCGTCGTCTCGATGCATGAGATAGATTGTGACTTCGCCATTTAGGTTGGTCAGAGTGTGGCCCATTTCCTCCGCCACACGCTCGCTGATTTGCTCCTCACTCCCATAAAGGCGACTGGCGTAGGTGCCGGGCGGAACATTTTGCAGTTGATCGGAGTCGGGAATCAAAAGATTATTTTTTGTCAGCACACTCATCAGCTCAGGCGAGTGGGTCCCGCGCTCGAGCTTTTTCGAGTAAAAGAGATCAAAAGGAAATCCCCCCTTGGATAAGGCATAAATTTTTCGGTCGGGGTTGGAATTTTTATTATAAAAAAAGTCATCGTCCTTGATACTTGTTTGGCGTGACTGAATCCATCGCCCTAGCTTGTATTCCACGCCGCCGACATAAATCGGCGAGGTATCAAAAAGATTGATGCCCAGCTTCGCCGCCTCATCCAAAATCTTTTGCGCCTCTTCTTCTGAAATCTCAGGCGCTCCTTCGCCGGACCAGTTGGCCTGGACCAGATGATCCGTCCCCATGACAAGTCGTGAAAATTTTCGGCACAGTCCATGCTGATCGCAAACATCCACATATTCCATTTCGGTATCGTCGGCCGAAGACAGCTTGCGATAGACGGGTGCTGAGCAGCTGAAAAGTAAATTGGCGAAGATTAAAAAAAGTAAAGCTGTCAACTTCATGCGAGAGTCCTTGGCAGAGGTTCAAGCGAATCGAGATAGATTGTACGGTAGAAGGCCATTTAAATAAATAATGGAATAAATGGGATACCATCTTCGAAGTGTTGCTCGTTAAAGATCAAGTGGCCTAAGCCCCCGTTTTTCATAGGTCAAAATTTTGCTAAATAAGCGATCGAAAAAGTCCGATATGAAAGAAGTTGGCAAGGAACTTATCTTCAAATCCTTTCCTGCGAGGGGCTTGATGAAGCTAGATTTTGAAACCCTTTTCCTTCTCTCCATGAGCGCCTGGCTACTCTATTTGTGTGGGGGAGAACTTAAAAACAGAAATGCTCTCACCATCAAACCATCTTCCTCCAAAACGTTTCAATACTATGCCGCTAACGGCGACGTGCTTCCAGCAAGAAAGTAACCCTCTGTTAAGATTCCACGACTTATTTTTCCAAAACATTTCCTTTGCTTGCATAAGCAGAGGAAATGGGTGTTACCAGCGAAGTTCATTACCAGATCGTCTCAAGAAATTACCAGACCTTCTTCCTCGAACGCGAAGAGGAAGGAAGACATCTTCCGCATTATTTAAAAAAAGAATGCCAACGCTTTCTCTCCTGCGGGATTCTAAGTCAAGGATTCATTCGTCTGCACTGCTACCATTGCAATTCTGAAAAGCTCGTGGCCTTTTCTTGCAAAGGGCGAACGCTCTGCCCGCGTTGTGGTGGACGAAGAATGTCTGATACCGCCGCTCATCTGGTTGATCACATTTTTAAAGAAGTTCCTGTCAGGCAGTGGGTGCTCTCGTTTCCCTTTCGACTTCGTTATCTCATGGCCTACGATTCGAAAATTCAATCGCTGGTTTTAGAAATTACAGTTCGTGCCATCAGCAGCTACTATCGGCAAAAAGCAAAACGCCTCGGCATCATTTCTCCTAAAACCGGAGCGGTTACAATCATCCAACGTTTCGGCGGCTCGGTTAATTTGAACCCTCATTTTCATATGCTTTTTATGGATGGGGTGATGAAAATGGGGGAGTTTACCTCGATTCATATTCAAGACGAGGACGTTCACTTCTTATGCCATCGCCTTAAAACCAGAATCATTCGCTCCCTGCAAAAGAGAGGACATTGGAAAGAAGAATTAGACGAAAACTTTGAACTCGATCAAGAAAAACTTGGTGTCAACCAGCTGATGGGCGGAAGTCTGCAAAATCGTCTGTCTTTCGGAAATCACAAAGGACAAAAACCCGCGCAAATTGGCAAAGTTCTTGAACGAACGTGGGCCGAACCTCAAGGCCCATGTCTGAGCTACCTTGAAGGTTTCAGTCTTCACGCCAATGTAAAGATCGGTAAAAAAAATCGCGAGGGCCTTGAACGTCTGGCCCGCTATGTCGCCCGCCCTGCCTACGCCAAGGATAGGGTAGAAAGGGGGGAGAGTGGACAAATTCTTTGGCGCTTAAAAAATCCCTGGAAGGATGGCACCACTCATTTAAAGTTTAGCGAGGAAGAATTTTTAGAGCGCCTGATCTCTCTGATCCCGCCGCCGAGAATTAATCTTATTCGCTATCACGGCGTCTTCTCCCCCCGACATGCCGAGCGCAGTCTTTCTATTAACAAGAAAAAAAGCAAACGCCTGACCCTGCGAGAAACGGAACGAATTGAATATCGCACGCCATGGGCAGAACTCTTGAAGCGCGTCTTTAAGAGCGAAGTCCTTCAATGTGAAAAATGCAAAAACAAATACGAGTACGTTTGCGAGATCACCAATCCCCATATCATCAAAAAAATGCTGACCCATCTTGGCTTCGCCATAGAAATCGTCGCCCCATCACCCCCGAGGGCCCCGCCCTTGGCCTATGCCAACCAATGGCATGATGAAGATCAAAGACATCATCAAGAGTTTTTTATGAATTAAGCGAACCAGCAGCGCCGAACTACGCCCATTTTCGCCAAAAAAGAGCACCTAATCCGTAAAATATTAAGAGAGTGTAATCTTCCCACATAAAATCCCGAGATTTTTCCCCGTTCATCAATAATTCCGTTAAGATTATACCGTATAATAGATATTATAGGGGAGAAAATGTGTGCTCAATCCGTCCTTACCTTTGATTGACAGGAGTGTAGCCTCTGGGCTACACTAGGGGAGATATGGAAAAAGGTCAGATTACACTTAAGCTTTACGTTAAATCGAATGGGGTAAAACCCTTCGAGGCGTGGCTTCTGGCCCTTAAGAATCCTATGTATAGAGCGAGGGTTCAGGTCCGACTTGATCGGGTGGCGACAGGTCACTTTGGAGATTTTAAAACCCTTGGGGATGGCCTTTATGAGCTTCGGCTTGATATTGGCCCAGGATTTCGAATTTATTACGCGAAGTGGAAAGATAGTTTTGTCATACTCTTTTCGGGGGGAGATAAATCCACTCAGAAACGCGATATCACCAAGGCCCGTGAATATTGGATTGATTACAAGGAGCGAACACATGACAACAAAAAATAAGGCACCTCACACTGATTACCGCGACTCTCTCATTGAACGTCTTCGCTCTGATGAGCAAGAGCAGTATTACTATCTAAAAGCAGCGCTCGAAGAAAATTCTGATTCTCCCGAAGCGCTTCTTATTACGCTTAAAACTATTGCCGAAGCACGAGGCTTCAGTGCGTTTGCCGCGGACGCCGGACTTTCCAGAGAAAGCCTCTATCGCACTCTTTCAAAAAACGGAAATCCAAAACTCGACACCATCTTCAAAATCTTTGGCGCTCTTGGGATGCGGCTCACAGTTGAGCCGATAGAGCACAAAACCAAGAAAAGGGCAGGATAAGTCAGCAATATTAAGTGAGTGTAATCTTCCCACATAAAATCCCGAGATTTTTAGCTGCGCTAGTCTGCGACCCCGTTCATCAATAATTCCGTTAAGATTATACCGCATGATAGAAGTTATAAGGGAGTAAGTTGCTTAACGAAAAGAACCTGGCACCTTTATGAACAAGCTGTTTTTGCGCAAGATTTGGGCGTGAATGGTGACTTTTTTTTGCCTCACTTCCCCATTTTTACACATTCAATGAACTTAAAAAGAAGAAAAATATGGCGATGCTATAATTGCAATTAAAATAATTAGTTGGAGGTTTGTCATGCGCTTAAGAGTCATTCTGTTTGCTCTGTCCCTTATTGGAGCAGTTGCCCAGGCCCGACTAAATATTTCTGGAGTCTATATCGCCGACATTGCGCCTGGAGAAACATGCGATTTGCAACTGCAAAGTGCGTTTGACGGGTGCACAATCACACTGACTCAAGGGCAACGCTTGCGTATCACGCAGACATATTATGACTCCCTCACCTTGGAATCTATCGATGGTTCAGGAGACCGTTGCGACAAATTTGACTTCCAAATGGGAGGAACATTCTCTCCCAAAATGTCCAAAAATGGATTTTCGTATCATGTCTCTTACGATCTCAGATATCATAAACACGTCTCCTATACTTGGAAGCTACGCCAGACAAAGGATGGATTGTCTTATCGTAAGAAAAGTACCCGTTATGAAACTGGCAATCTTGCGAAAATGGAAGTCAAAAAAACTCGCTGCGAACTAAAGCTTACAGACGAAAAACCATAAGGTAAAAGAAGTGTAGGACAAATTGAGCACACATTTTCGCCCCTATAAATACCATTATAGGGGCGAATCTAGGTGGAATAAATAAAGACTTGGCCGAAGGTGCGCAGCTAAATTTTGCGGGATTTTATGTGGGAAGATTACACTCTCTTAAGATTGATTTTTAGCTGCGCTTACTCAAGTGTGTTGGTATTTATCCCGATAGGCCTTTGGATAAGTCTTTGATATCATCAGATGTAAAGGCGACCTTATGAAATTCAACGATGTTTGTTTGGTTTCTGTATTGATTCTCGCCATTGGATGCTCACATCCAAGTTCAACACGTTCTCCCTCATCCATGGGAGTAATCTCGACTGTTTCGCCCTTGTTAATTGGGGACGTGGGAGTGGCGGTCCCCGATGGGGAAGTTTTTCTTTATCATAGGTTTGGACAAAATGTTGTCGTCAAAAATTGTGGCCGGCACGTTGATTTAGGCGCAACTCCTGGCGAGGCGCGAAGCCGCTGTCAGGGGAAATGGAATGAAGTGCCATTGGAATCTTTTAAACAAGCTTTAAAAAATTTAGTTAATACAGATAATCTAGAAATTTTGAAACCACTTACCCCTGAGCAAGTGAAACATTATCGCCAAGGAGGTGAAGTGGCCATTGAAGAAGTCGAAAAATTACAATTTGAACTCGATCGCGTTAACGCCTTTATTGCGGCCTATGGCCCTAAAGAAGAATATCTCAAGCAAAAAATATCTCTGGAAAAATTTCTTGGATGGACAGGAGATGCGGGGTTGGATGAGGCGGTCAGAAAGGTTAATCAAGAAATTGATTCTGTAATTGAATTCATCACAGAGGATAAACTAACTGTTGTTGATACAAATTTAACCAATAGTGCCGACGAGTCTGAAAAGATCAAAACTCAATTCATGTATACTGTTTTGAAACAGTTTGATCCCAACACCAAGCGACCATGTGGTTTCACTGGCACCATCGAGGAAAGGATTAAAGATTGTTCCTATCTCGATTCCTCAACACATGGGAACTTCGTTCTTGTCACAAGGACAAAGTATTATGTGGAAGTGTGGAAAGACACAAAAAGCGATCTGATTTGGGCCGATACGCATAACCAGGACTATCTGCAATTTTTAGGAAGTCGAATTTGCCAATCGGGTGAACCCTCTAACGGACTGCTTGAACTTCCATGGAGACTTCCCACTAAAAAAGAATTTAATGATTCCTATCAGAACGGGATGGGGGCGGAGCTTCCGAATATGAACCACTGGTTCTGGACTTCAACAGGAAAACGTGTTCAAGACTTTAACTACTATTGGGTAATCAATGGAAGCACCGGCAAGTTAGATTACATCTTTGAAAGAAAAAGTGCTTCCTTTCGTTGTGTCGCTCGCTGACGTATTGGATAATATTAAGAGAGTGTAATCTGCCCACATAAAATCCCGAGATTTTTAGCTGCGCTTTAGAATTCAATGGGCTGGCGATGTTCCGTAAAGGCCTTTTGCATAAATGCATTTCTTCTCTTCAAATATTTGGCAAAAAGCTCTTCGCCCAGAAGATTGCGCAAGCGATCGTCATAATCCTGAACGTACTTCTGATACGACTCAATCTCATCCACTGACATCTTCATTAACTTATTTTTTTCCTCATCGGTGGTCGGGGGGGCTAGGTTCTTAAACTGATTGTTGACAAACTCCTCTCGCATTTTGAGGTATTCACTTTTTAATCGCCTCAGCTCTGGAGTGCTAGGGGCAAAAAGCTGGTCAACTTCCTTGCGCCACAAGCGCTCTGCTTCTTCCAGCTGCTTTAAAAGTTTTTTATCATGTTCGGCTGCCTCTTCCTTGGACAGCTGCCTTTCCTCCGGGTTAGAAGGGGCTTCCATAATGACTTCTCGGCCCAGAGAGTCTTTCCTGACTTCGACAACTTGATGCCCCTCGCTCAATCCCGACTCCAAAGATGATTGATCGGAATCAATCGTGGCCTTCACGGTTGCCGTTGTAGGCTCAGGGGTTGTGGGCCTCCCTAAAACAGGTGGTTGCGGCTTGGGGTTTGATGTAGACTCACCTTTGTTCTCAGTTACCTCGGGATTATCTGTGAGGAGAGAAGTTAAATCGCGATTGCCCTTCAAAGAAAAAAAAAGAAATATTCCCACCAGAGCACTAAGACTAATTACAATGTATTTCCATCGCGAATGCATTTTTCACGCTTCCATTTTTAATATTAAGAGAGTGTAGTCTTCCCACATAAAATCCCGAGATTTTTAGCTGCGCTAGTCTGCGACCCCCGTT
>JAHFAA010000082.1 GCA_023250775.1 Bdellovibrionales bacterium | reverse complement strand
ATGATGCTTCGGCGATCACACGATCTCGTTCGCTTTGAATCAGCGTTTTCTGTCGATTGATGAGATCATTTTCAATCGTATCCCAGTCATCAAATGACAGAAGGCCATTATTATATTTTTCACGCGCCACTTTTGCCCTGATCTCGGTGGCATCGACAAAGGCCCGATCAACTTCTAGTTTTTGTACCGCCTCAAGGTAAGCATTATAACTCTGTTTAATCTTGGTCATGCCAAGCTGAAGGGAATTTTGTTTTCCAAAAGAGGCGGACCTGAAATTGGCGAAGGCCGCCTTGGTTCCAAAATAATCTTTCCCGCCATTGAACAGTGGAAAGGTAATCCCAACTCCGACTGACCAATGATTATTTTGCGGATACCATTGATCACCGGTGTTGCCATTACTGCCGGTCAAAGTGAGCGACGGAAAAAAAGAGGAGCGCGCTAAAACGATACCGGCACTGGCCGATTGTTCCTGTGCTATGGACTGCTGATAATCGGGAGTGTCCAAGACTAATTGTTTGATATCAATTTGCGATGACGGGCGAGAAGTTGGAATGGCCTCCGTCACTTCAATTTGCTCAAGATTTTCTTGAACGCCTAAAACTTTTTGTAACTGAACCTGCGCCAATTCGAGTGAATGCATGGCCTGGAGATGATCATATTTTGCCTGCTCAAAATAGGCCTTTGACAAAAGTAAGGACCCTTTATTTTCTCTTCCGCTGGTGAAGCGCAATTCCACTAATTTCAAGTTCGCTTAACGTCTGTCCATAATATCTTTCGTCAATTTAATAGAATTTTGGGCAAACATAGGCCCATATAGGCCGATTTTAAATCAAAACTTAATTTCGCTTGGGCATTACGAAGGTTGGATTGTGAGACACCTACATTGGCCTTGGCCTGATCCACCTTGGCCTTATCCTGAAGACCGGAAAAAAGATTTTGGGTGGCATTCAAAGAAGTCGAATAGGATGATGAAGGCCCATCTACTCTTCCCGCATTCTCACTTTTATCATAGCTGTAATTGGCCGACGCCGAAACCTGCGGAAGAAAACCACTATAAGAGCCATCTTGTTGCGCCATCGCCGCCTGTAAATTATTTTTTGCAACTTGAAATTCAGCATTGTCACGGGCCGCTCTTTCAATACATTGATTCCATGATAATGTCGTGGCATGAGTTGGAATGGTCATGAAAAGGATAGGCAAAACAAGCAATAATTTTTGCAGCATCTTCAACCCGCTTTCCAAAGATAATTTTTCCTCAGGACTCATCTTGATAATTTTTTTTCTCAGGGCCGCTTGCGTAATTTTTTGAGTGGCACTAAAAAATGTTTGTCCCTGCTCTGTCAGAGATAATTTATAATGCCTGCGATCTTCCGCTTGCTTGCGCTCAACCAAACCACGAACAACCAGACCATCAATCATTTTAGAGATGGCCGCCTGGCTCACGCCTTGATGAGTTGCGATGTCCTTGGCCTTGTCATTCCCACGAAAGATGCTGGCGAGAATCCTAAACTGAGGAACGGTCAGTTCACTTTTGGCCGCGGCCCTCATTTCAGTTCGGATCTCGCGCATGGCAAGTGGTATGACCTCTAAGATCATTTTGGCGATTTTATCGGATTTTTCCTTTTCCATAATAGCTATATACTTAACATGGTTAATACTTAAGTAGATTAAGTATATGTCAAGAAATGGTCAATTAGTAAACAAGGGCTTACGCAATCTTTTGCCTTCTTGGAGCTCTTTTTTACATGTAAATTTTACTTAAGTTATTGCGGCCTTAGGTCAATTCCCTTAAAGCTTTAAGTTCAATTATTTTTTTGGAGTTGTTATGCACAAAATCCTCCTTCCGTTTAGTGTATTGTCATACGTGGTGTCTGGCCTCGCCAGTGATTGCGTTCAAGATATTTGCCTACGCGACGTGGTGATCGACGGCAATGACCGAATCGGTGTGGTTTCCTCGATTGAAACTAGCGTGAGCGGCAATAGTATTAAATTTACCGAGTCCAGCACTGGTTACACATACAACTCAACCTATGAAAGACTCTCCAAAAAAATCAGCAGCCCTCGTTTTCCTGAAGGAAGTTACGTTCTCGATGGCTCAAATCATGTTGGCCCGGTAAAAATGGCCTTCGCCAATGGCAAAGTTTCTTTGACAGAAGAAAGCACGAGCTATGGCTATATTACAAATAGCGTGACGCCAGAAGTTGCCGAGTACTCAGGAATTGCCAAAGGCAAATATGTTATTGATGCCAACGATCGTGTTGGTAAAACGCTGCATGTTTTTGAAAAAGGTCAGACTCAATATCGTGAGGAGAGCACGGGTTACAACTATGTGGTTGCCAAGGCAACGGCCGAAGTTGATTCTATCGATGGACTGGCCAAGGGTGTCGTGGCGATTGACTCCAATAATCGAGTTGGTGTTATCCAAATTGCTTTCGGCAATCGCAAGGCATCTTATAAAGATCCAGACAATGGTTATGGTTATATTTCCCAAGAACTTTCACCAGAAGTCAGTGAACTCGCCAATGGCACGAAGGCCGGAATGCTGGTTATTGATTCCAATGATCGCATTGGAAAGGCCCTGCATGTTTTTGCCAACGGCAAAGGCCAATTCAAAGAATCTTCGACCGCCTATAATTACGTGTCAGCTGCCTTGAATCCTGAAATTTCCGAACTGAACGGTCTTAAAAAAGATGCCTTCGCTATCGATTCAAATAATCGCGTCGGCAAAGTGGTAACGGTTTTCAAGAATGGCAAAGTTTTCTATCGCGACCCCGACAATTCTTATACCTATATTTCCAGTGACCTCTCGGCTGAAGTTGCGGTGCTTGAAAATGGTTTGAAGCCTGGAATGATGACGATTGATGGAAATGATCGCGTTGGAAACGTGCTTCATACTTTCGCCAATCAAAAAGCACAATATAAGGAAAGTGGAACTGGTTACAACTATGTCGCGTCCTCACCTTCACCTGAAGTTCCTGAGCTCGGCGGATTATCAAAAGGAGTTGTGGCCATCGATAGCAATAATCGCGTGGGCAAAGTCGTTTATATCTTTGCTAATAAAAAGGCGGTTTATGTAGAATCGTCTACCGCCTACACTTACATCTCCGCCTCACTCGTGCATGAAGTTCCAACCGTGGCCGGCGTGAGCAAGAACACACGAATCATCGATGCCAACAACCGTATCGGTATTACCAATTATGTTTTTATGGACGGACGAATTCAATTTACCGAATCAAGCACAGGTTACGCTTACATCACCAGCAAGGTTTCTCCCCAGGTGGACCATCTTGGAGCTTTGCAGGCAGACCTGATTGTTTTGGATGAAAATAATCGCGTGGGAAAAATCGTTTACCTGTTCAGCAATGGACAGATTGTTCACAAAGAACTTTCCTCTGGCTACCAGTACATCGCAACCACCGTCAGCCCTGAAGTTGATGCGAACGACACTTATAATAAAACTGATGACTACAGCTCAATCTCCTACCGTGTAGGCAAGGTAAAAAGATTTTTTGCCAACAAGAAAATTGAATTTTCCGCCGAAGGATATTCATTTATCGTCACCGAACTTTTCTCTGAGGTTAATGAATTTAAAACTTATCAACCAGAACAAAAAATTGTCGACGCCCAAGGCGACTCCGGAACTATTAAAAAGGTATTCGCCAATGGTGCCGTTCTCTATGAGGCAACAAAGAAATTGGCGGGTGACCGTGAACCCAAGCTGCATACATTCTCTGCCAAGATCTTTGCTGCCAATGACAAGGAACTTGAATCGGATCAAACAAACTGGATTACCGGCCTGGCCCAAAAACTTTCGCAAGAAGGAACGTTCTTCGGTGGCTTCGGTTACATTTCACTGGTGATTAAAGATGAGGACTATGTCGATTTGAAAACTGAACTTATCGAGTTCCTGAAAAAACATGACAACATTATCTACGATCAAAAATTGCGCAAAGAAGTCTTGAAGTTTTTAGGAGATGCTGACTCTTCTGATGATAATCACACCAACCCACCTGTTACAGGTGTCGTCAGCGTGAGATTGAATGATGCGGCCTATACGCTAACACTTGAGAAACTTCTAAATTCCAAAAAAATTAAGTATGAATTCAGCACCACTCAGGAAGTCAAAGTTCCTTCACTCACAGTGACGGTGACAAAGCTGAAATCAACCTTATTTATTCACAAGTGTGCTGTAAAAATGAACTTTGCCGGGACAGACCGAACGGCCCAAGCAAGTCTCACCAAAACAGCTTGGTCGCTCAAGAAGAATGCCTGTGAAGCGATTGTGAAGAAGGCCTTTGCGGTTTTAAATTTTTAAAACTGGCGTGCATCGAAAGTCTAGTTGCATGATAGATCAGGCCCCATTACCCTTATAAAAACATTTACCTAAGGGAACAATATGGAAACCTGTTGCTCGACAGACTCTAAAGAATCAAAGTGCTGCTGTCCTTGTCACATGATGAACGGAATCTTAATCGCCTTGATTGGTGTTTCATTTTTACTCGGGAATCTTGATGTCATCAGCTTGAAAGCGATGAATATCACCTGGCCCATTCTCGTGATCCTACTTGGGCTGAAAAATACCTGCTCCGGAATGTGTAAGTGCTGCACAAAACCTAAGGCCTAAATGCCGCCTTCAAGGTTTTGAGCTCGTTGCCAACTTTTTCGGCATCAAGCATGGGATCAACATCTCGATCAATGGAGGCAATCTTTAAGTTCGGATTAATGATGAACGTGACCCGCTTGGAATACCTCACCATGGGGATTTTGGTTCCATAATCCGAAATTATTTTTGCATCCGGGTCGGCCAGAAGAGTAAAATTCAAGGAATGTTCTTTGTGGAATTTTGCCTGATCGGCGACAGTGTCACTGCTCACCCCAAAAACGTCCGCATCCTGATCTCTAATTTTTTTGATTGAGTCGCGAAAAGCGCAGGCCTGTTTGGTGCAGCCAGGCGTCCCGGCCTTGGGATAAAAATACAAAACTGTCCACTTGCCCTTTCTTGATTCCAAGGAAAATTTTGTGTTGTCATGGGTGTCGGCCTGAAAAAGAGGTGCGGCATCGCCAACTTTCAAGTCAGAACCAAAGGCAGTTTGTGATAAAAGCAAAATGGTCAAAACAACTAATCTTATTTTCATGACTCGAGAGTAATGGTTGCCACCAATTCTGTCCCTGGTTATTTGTGATGATCCCCGTCATCTAGCTAATGTATGTCTGGTTATCCAGAATGGTTGCCTTCACCCTACGCAATATTCTGTAGGTTTTTCCCGACAAACCCCTGTTCCTGTAGTGTAACTAACTGATATTACAGTGCCAACTGTCTTGGTATTGGCCTTGCACATGTAATCGCAAGACCGATAAAAAAGGCCATAACAACTAACAAGGATGGATATATGAAAGCAACAAAACAAGACAAGAAAGTTATCGTCATCAGCATGTATGCAGGACTCGGAGTAGGATTCCTGGCATTTTTGGGAATTGGCTTAGTACCTGGTTTGCTCTACGGAGGTTACATCGGCTTGATCATGGCCGGCTCAATGTTCGGAACGCCAGTTGAACCCACACTTTTCTCACGCCTCTTAACAGGTGGGGGAATGGGTTTAGGAGCTCTGATGGCCATGACCTTCTTCCTAGTCGTTGGCAGCCTGGCCGGAACAGTAGCAGGGTTGGCCATCGCCGCGATTCAAGAAAATCGTGCAAAAGCTGCAGCAACCTTGGAAACAGTAGAAGTGAAACAGAAAATAAATTAACCAAGGAACATGATAACAACACTTACCGGGAGATGATCTTTCGCATCTTCTCCCAGTAAGTGTTTGCAAATTCTAGCCTATGATATTTAATACTTCACAAACATAATAATTTTTTTATCCGGGAGGCAGCATGCTTCTTCGTTCTCGTTTATTTCTCATCTTCATTCTAACCTACTTACTCATGAATTTTGCTTTTGCCGCGGACGACGCCAATTCGTGTCAGGGTTGCCACAAGCAGGACACAGGCCTGAGCGTTCACAAAGATGTTCAGTGCACTGATTGTCACCAAGGTTTCACGGCACCCACAGGAAGTGGTCATGGCATGAGCAAAACGGCGGCGCTTAATTCCTGTGTGAACTGCCACGAGGGTTCACTGGGCAAGCCTGATCTGATTACCCACGCAGGCCAAGCGGCAGCACCTGGCTCCGGACTGCCTTTTTGTATTGACTGCCACGGTGACCCACATGTTCTCCGCTCGAGTGCTTCCATGGCACCCGCCGAGCGACGAAAACATATTACTGAGCGCTGCTTAATCTGCCATGACGATGGCGGAGAGCAGACTGGCAAACCGGTGCTCGAGGTGGGCGCGATAAAAGATGTCCATCATGGAAGAATCGCCGATACCTACGAACATTCCGTTCATGGAAGAAAACTTTTCCTGGGTTCGAATAAGGCCCCCGGCTGCGCTGACTGTCATGGTGGCCACGTCCAAAATAATTTGAAGACTGATCGCGAAAAGGTCTGTTCCCAGTGTCATAAAAATGTTACTGCGGCCTTTGGTACTTTGATCGACCATGAACCTTACAGCTGGGATAAGAAGCCAGTTTCCTTTGTGACCATCAAATTTTTCGCCCTTCTTACCTTTTTAACCATTTTGGCACTTTGCCTGCATGTGGCCATGGATCTTTTTGGGGCCATTCGACGCAAGTTCAAAGGTCAGCCATTGCGCATCTCTCATGAAGGGCCAGATGCTCATCACTCGGTTGAACGCTTCGACATTCACCAACGCTTACAACACGGTTTGATGGCCTTCTCTTTCACCATGCTTGTGTTGACAGGTTGGCCACTTGGGCAGACCAAAGTTGCGGCCTCTCATTCATGGGTCAAGTTCTTTGGTGGAATTGATGGCGCTGGACTTGTACATCGAATTGCCGCAGTCACTCTTATCCTCGCCAGCATCTACCATCTGGTTTATCTGATCATGTTAGGCGGTCAGAAAAGATTGCGTTTAAGCATGCTTCCAATGCCCAAGGATCTCGTTGATGCTTTTCAAAACATTCTGTATTTCCTAGGGCTGCGCAAAGACCCGCCGAAATTTGCACGCTTCTCTTACATCGAGAAGTTCGACTATTGGGCGGTATTCTGGGGTATGTTTATCATGGCCGGTTCCGGTTTTCTGCGTGCCTTTCCCGAAGCAGCGGCCAAATATCTGCCCACCTGGGTTTACGAAATTGGGCTTCATGCTCATACTGATGAAGCTTTGCTGGCCGCTATGGCAATTTTCCTCTGGCACTTCTATAATGTGCACTTACGGCCTGCGGTTTTTCCCATGTCACGAGTCTTCTTGCACGGACGACTAACGGTGGCTGAACTCAAGCATGAGCACCCCTTAGAATATGAGGAACTGGTGCGACAGGGAAAACTCCGCGAGTAACACGACTCAGGAGTTGAACGTTTGATAAAAAAAATCTGGGAATGGATTACGATAGGAAGTCGACGGCGTTTACTCTTTATAGTGGTAAACGTCGTCGCGCTTTTCATGCTGCTTGTGATCGTTGGGGTTTATTTCAAAACCAAAAATTTCGTCGAGAAAGATCCTGGATTCTGTGCCCTTTGCCACAAAACACGTGAGGCCTATACTCTCTGGACCAGGAGTGAACACAAGAACGTTGTTTGCCAAGCTTGTCATCACGAAACTCAGGAAGAGTCCTTGCAGATGCTTGTTGGCCACATGTTTCAAAATCAAAGTCCCGATGCAAAATTTGCAGGAAAAAAGCATTCACCCAAAGTCGAAATCAACTCTTGTTTGGATTGTCACATAAAGCATGACCAGGCCTGGCCGGCGATTGATGCCTCCATCGGGCATAAAATTCACGTCAAGAAAGCAGGCATCAACTGTCTGAAGTGCCATTCACGTTCCATGCATCGCTTTAAAGATGCCTCGGAATCGTGTCTGGATTGTCACAAAGAGCGCAAGTTTCTAAGGGGCGGAATGGAGCGTCTGCACTGTCTCTCCTGCCATAACTTTTTAAATGATCAGGAAAGTTTGCTGCCTGACCGATCCATCTGTCTCGATTGTCATCAATCCCAGGGAATTATGAAGACGCCGATTCCAAGCGATGCCCCCATGGCCAAATTTCCGTGCTGGGCCTGTCACCATCCTCACGTTGAAGAGCATGAAGCACTGGTGGCCTGTACCTCATGTCACAAGAAAATGTCGGAAAGCGGTTTTCATAAAATTAAAGCGCACCTCGACTGTCTAAAGTGTCATGGGCCTCACGACTGGAAAAGCAAACCGCGCGATTGCACCACATGCCATAAAAATAAGATTAGCCATTACGCTCATAAAGCTTGCTGGGAATGTCATTCGTTCAAAAAGGGGAAGGGGCCTTGATTCCCGCGTGGACAAAAATCTCTCAACTCCCAAAATCACTGAATCTTAGAAATCGTCTTGTGCTGGGATTAACTTCCATCATCCTGATCATCGTAATCGGGCAAACCCTTATCTTGCTCACGGAAGCGGTGGTCGAGCTGGACTATCGTGTGGCCACCCAAGGAACAATCTTGGCCCAGGGAGTGGCCACAGCAACAGTAGAGTTGGTGGCGGAACATCCCAAGCCGAGTGCCTTCGCCAACATTTTAAAAAGAGTGCGCCAGCAGATTGAACTGGAGGAACTCTCTATCACCGATGATCACAATATGATCATCGCGCATACTGACCCATCTCTGGTCGGAACGCTTGATTCAAATATCATGGATCATGTGTTTACTTCCAGCAACGCAGGTACTCGCATGAAGGACCTGCTGCGGGGATATTCCTTTTTCGAGGTCGCCGCACCGATCGTCCGCGGCACGTATGTTGTGGGACACGTTCGACAGCGTTTTCATTCCCATGAAATCGCCCATGGGATTTATCACCAACTCGGTTTGGCCAGCGTGATGGGTTTGTTCTGGTTAGTGGTGGGGTGGTTGTTTTCTTTCTTCTATGTACGACGGATTACCCGACCACTCGAAGGCCTGGCCCGCGCCGTTACCGCGATGTCATACGACAACTTTGGGCCAGAACTTATAAAAGTTGTGCCAGAAACTCATGACGAAGTCGGTTTGCTTCAACGTCGCTTCAAACGCCTGGCCTTGTCGCTAGCAGCTGAGCGAGAAACTAACGCTTCCTTGATGGCGAGTCTCAAGGAAATGAACCAAAAGCTCAATGAAAAAGTGATGGAGACCACAGCTGATCTTCAGCGCACCATGACCTATCTCCAGTCCATCATGAGCAGCGTAAAAGTCGGCATCGTGACCTGTGATAAAAATGGAATGATTGTTCAAGTCAATCAAGGCGCCATCAAACAGTTGGCTGGCCTGGCGACTCCTATGCCCAGAACTGGGGTAGACGCTCTTTTGCCTGACGGTGCCGTCATCCGCGAAACGGTTGTGAAGGTGATCGCGGAAGGAAGTAGTTCAGAATTAGTGCTCGAAAGAACAGCACCGAATTTTGTGGCAAAACGGACGGTGCGTTTCCGCATTCACCCCCTGATCGGGCCAGATCAGCATCGCTTAGGTGCTGTTTTAAACATTGAAGATATCTCCGAGCAGCGCCTGATCGAAACACGATTGAGACGACAGGAGCGGCTAGTTTCAATCGGAACAATGACTGCAGGCCTGGCCCATCAGATGGGAAACTATCTGCACTCAATTGCCGGTTTTGGGCAACTCCTGGCAAATGACCTGCCGATGGAAACAAGGCTGCAAACAAATGCGACGATCATCTATGCTGAAAGCACGAAGGCCATCACCTTGCTCGAAAGATTCTTGCAATTTGCCAGGCCAGACGAATCAAAATTAAAACCAATCCTTCTCGCGCCGATCATTAACGACGCGCTTGCACTGTGCCGATATCAGATTCATCAAGGCAAGATCGATGTCATCAATCAAATACCAGAGCTGGATGTCACAGTTGAAAGTGATCCGCAAATGCTGGAACAAGTCTTTATCAATATTATTCTCAACGCCGTGGATGCCATGGCCGGCCGGGACGAACGAATTCTCACACTTAAATCAGAATTGATTGCTCGCGACCGATCGGTTGAAATTTCCATCTCTGATACGGGCGGCGGCATTGAAACGAAAAATATCGAGCGTATCTTCGATCCCTTTTTCACCACCAAAGGTGTGAGCGGCACAGGGTTGGGACTTTCCATAGCCAATCAGGTGATGGAGCTCCATGGTGGAAGAATTGAAGTGCACACTGGCGAAAACGAGGGTACAACTTTTACCATTATTATGCCGCTCACGGATCAACGATTCCTATCGGAGGAAAAACGGTGACAACCAGAGCTAAAATCCTCTTTATCGATGACAATCAGTCATCACGTGAACTTTTCCTGCAATCTATTAATGCCAATAGCTTTGATGCCAACGTCGCGTCTTCAGTCATCCAGGCCGAAAAGGCCATTGGCGAGCAGATGCCTGACGTGGTGATTACCGATCTTCGAATGCCCGATATTGACGGACTTGAGGGCATGAAACGAATTCACAATATTGCTCCCGATGTTCCCGTGATTGTGATCACAGGCTTTGGCACCGTGGAAACGGCAGTGGAGGCCATGAAACTTGGGGCCTTCGATTATTTACGCAAACCTTTCAAGCCCAGTGAGATTGAGCTCGTTATTATTCGCGCACTCAAACATCGCCACCTTCTCCAGGAAAATGCTCGTCTTCGCTCTGAGGTCACCAAGCAATTTTCAGAAGGCAGCATCATCGCCAGCTCTAAGGCCATGCGTGCGGCAATGGATTTGGCCCGTCGTGCGGCCTCATCAGAATTTCCTGTTTTAATCTCTGGAGAAAGTGGAACCGGTAAAGACGTGCTGGCCCGTCATATTCACTACGCCGGAATTCGCTCGTCGAAAGCATTTATCGCCATTAACTGCAGCGCCATTCCGGAAAATCTGCTCGAAAGTGAACTCTTCGGTCATGAGAAGGGCGCTTTTTCCGGCGCGGAAAAAACCCAGCAAGGTTTTTTTGTAAAGGCAGACAAAGGCACGCTCTTCTTGGATGAAATCGGCGACATGAGTATCAATCTTCAACCAAAGTTGCTTAGAGTTCTGCAAGATGGCGCCTTTTATCCCGTCGGTGGTCGCACCCTGGTCAAAACTGACGTCCGACTTATCTGTGCCACCAATCAGAATATCGGAAAGCTGCTTGAGAACGGCCAATTTCGCCAGGACCTTTTTTATCGCATCAACACCATCAAAATCGATCTTCCACCATTACGTGAGCGGCAAGAAGATATTCTTCTGCTGGCGGAACATTTTTTGGCAAGGCTGCGCGAATCAGGCCACACCGTGGCCGAACGCTTTTCCGACGAAGCAATCAGATTACTCAAAGCTTATCGCTGGCCAGGCAACGTCCGTGAACTTCAGCATGCGGTAGAGCGAATCACTCTCAGTTGTGATTGTGGAACAGTTTCGATTGACCATCTCCCTTTTGAAATCTCAGGCCAACGAAGTAGCATTGCCCAGCCAACAAGTGCAAGTGCAACCGCACTTTGTTCT
>JAHFAA010000081.1 GCA_023250775.1 Bdellovibrionales bacterium | reverse complement strand
AGCAAGAGGATGTGATTACTAGAAGAGAGCAGACGAAATTTTTCGTAGATGTGTCGAATGAAAAAGAATCACTTGAGCTGATTTTAGGCCTCTTAGAGAAGGCAAATCACAAAGAGCATGGCCGCCTGATCACGTTTAAGGACGTGTGCCTTTTGGCCTTGCCTAAGCTCACTGATAAAGACATCGAACGTCTCCAAGAAGCAAGCCTCACGGAAATGGAAAAGGTCAACCGTGCGCTGATTGAGTTCAACCAAAAGAATTCCACTTCGCTTAGCTTGGGTGAATTTTTAGTGAAGAGACTTGGAATTAATTAACGAGGGAGAGCAAATTATGGAAGGAAGCAATCGTATTTTAATCTACGGACGTGTCGGACAAAGGCCAGAGCTTCGCTATACGGCCAAGCATGAGGCCGTTTGTAATTTTAGTGTGGCCGAAAGTATTCCTGGAAGCGAGGCCCCAAAATGGCACAAGGTGGTCGTCTGGGGACGGCAAGCAGAACTGTGTTCCGCCCAACTGAATAAAGGTTATCAGGTCTTTGCGCGAGGCCGCAATGTCGAGTGTGAGTTCAAAACTAAGGAAGGGGTTGACAAAAAATACACGGAACTGCGAGCCGACTTAATTGGGATTTCAATGATCTAGCAGGAGGTTTTGTTGTGAACAAAAATTCTCTGAGTGCTGCTTACAAATTGCCTATTAATCGCTATAGTGGCCCTGCCGAAGTAAACACTTCGGCAGGGCTCTTTGACAGCAAAAGATTTGACGAGAAAGTAGACGAGAATGAAAAGTGGCTTAACACTGATGAGGCAGCCTATTATTTGAATATCACCGCAAATGCGCTCAGGATTTTAGTCCATCGAGCAAAGGTGAAGACATATAAATTAGGTACAAGATTAAGATTTAAAAAATCTGACTTATTTTCAGTCCTTCAACTAAAGGAGGATTGATTATGCCGATCTATCATGAATTAAAAAACGGTAAGACGACCTACACGGTTGTCGCTACCGCTAAAATGAATGGAAAACAAGTTAACCGTAAAAGACGAAACATTTCTTCTCTTGCACAGGCCAAAAGAATTGAAATTGATTTACGGCTTGATTTAAGACAACTTAAAGAAGCTCCGAATCGCCATACCTGGAATGATTGGAGCAACACATGCATTCAACGTATGAAACTTGAATTTAAAAACAGTACCATTATGGGTTATCAAGGAAGCCTCACTAAATGGATTAACCCATGCCTTGGGAATCTTTTTTTAGATCAGATCACTGGAGCCATGATCCACGATCTCATCTATGCACAAATTCAAGGTTTGGGCATGGAAGGCCGTAGAGGCGTTTTGAAACAGCTCAAAAGAATTTTAACCATGGCCGTTGAGGCGGGCCATATTCCAAAAAATCCCGCCAATGGAATCTCGGTTAAGGTTCCCGAGGCCAACCAGCTTGTTTTAAACCGCACTGAAATTGATACCCTACTCTATCAAGCAAAAAAGCTTCAACACCCCTTCTATAACCATTGGGCCATGGCCCTTTTAACGGGAATGAGAAATGGTGAGCTTCATGCTTTGAATTGGACTGATGTGGACTTGGAAAACAAGGTTATATCAGTTACCAAAAGTTGGAGTCTTAAAGATGGTATTGGCCCTACCAAGAGCACTAAAAACCGCTATATCCCCGTATCAAATGAATTAGAGATGTTCTTAAGAAACCTGAAGTCTAAAGGCCTAACAAGCGATGGAAAGGTCTTAGAGCAGCTCGATCATTGGGTCAGTGGGGAACAAGCAAAAATCCTAAAAGAGTTCTGTCGCGAGATTGGGATCACCCCGATTAAGTTCCATGATCTACGGGCAACTTTTATAACACAGATGCTAGTAAGAGGTGTCTCTTTGGCAAAAGTGATGAAGATTGTGGGACACGCTACAATCAAAACTACCATGCGCTATTTGCGGCTGGTGGCCCAAGACACTCAAGGAGCAACAGAATCTTTGGGAATTACCCTTCCAAGAGAATTCGACACAGGAAATGTCGTTAATCTCTTTCAACCTTAGGCCGAAAGGCTTGCCAAAACTTACCACTCAAAACAAAACCAAATTAAAATAGCGGGTTACGATTTTTTCGTCACCCGCTCCAAAAAAAATCCCACTTAAGTAATCCAATCATTGAAAAGCAAAAATCTCACAGAAACCACAAAGAGACTCGAAGCGAGGAAGCGACCACAGCAAAAGTGTGCCTAAGCACAGTTTTGATGTGGACAGGCAGGCAGGATGCCTGACTGAGCGCCTGAGGGGAGGCCACGCAGGAAGGGAGCGTGAAGCGACCGACCGTAGGGGCCGAGTCTCTTCTGCCGCTCCAAAAAAATCCCGATTAAGTAATCCAATCATTGAAAAGCAAAAATCTCACAGAAAGCTCAAAGAGACTCGAAGCGAAGAAGCGACCACAGCAAAAGTGTGCCTAAGCACAGTTTTGATGTGGACAGGCAGGCAGGATGCCTGACTGAGCGACCGAGGGGAGGCCACGCAGGAAGGGAGCGTGAAGCGACCGACCGCAGGGGCCGAGTCTCTTGAATGAAGATAGAGTTTGTTAATTTATTTTAAAAAAAGATGTGCGATAAGCTAAGAATATCATTATAGGGTAGAATCTAGGTGGAATAAATTAAGACTTGGAAATTTTGCGGGATTTTATGTGGGAAGATTACACTCTCTTAATATTAAAGACCTGCTGTCAAGCTATATTTATTTCAAGACCCGAGAATGCTTGATAATGGCAAGGAAACTTCCGGCTCGTCAACATTGAATCTATCCTTCAATGAACTGAGTAACAATTGCTTCGAAGTTTGTAGGTGTGTAAATCGCTAAATGTATTCTGGGTGGAAAAGAATTTTGTTTGTGTCTTTTCTTTAATAACTTGTCGACAAACTTTGAACCTATCCCAAGGGAAGCTGTAAACAGTTCAAATTCAGCTAGTTCAATAAAGTGATCTTTTCCATCTTCTTTATTTGCACTCAATACAAAGTCTATATCTTCCTGAGCAATTTTTTCTACTGCACTTAATTTTTCTTCAAGGAATTGGAGCATTTTGATGTCATTATCAACATGTGCTACCTGACAGAAAAAAATAAAACGTCTTAATGGATCAAGAAAACCATCTTTGTGTAACCCACAAACTTTATATGGATTAGCGCCATGAAAAACAGGGATTTTCAGTTTCTTTAAACCTTTGTTGATTATTCCAAAAGAGTTCTTTTTCCCCTTCGCAAAAATGTTATACTTTCTTCGATTTTCCCAAAAATTTGTTGCAGGTAACGAGCCTGTTAGCCTCGCAATGTATAGAGTGGACTCAAAATCAAGACCATTTCTACCAAGAGTCATAGAACCTTCGGTATCAGAGATTGGTTGCTCTAAGGTGAGAAGGTCTTTTTTCCCCTGGTGTAAAATAAATTTTCTAATTCGTTCAAACTCTTCACCATCTAAATTAAGAAAGGATTTTAATCTATTTGGGTCTGTATATTGAGCAATTCTTTGAGCTGTTCTTAGAATATGTTTCTTTTTTAATTGCTCAATTTCTTCATTACCCCTTTTGGAAAAACCTAAATTACGATGGTTCTTTTCTAAATAAGAATATATTTCTTTTTTTTGTCCGTAGTCATTGCTGAATGGGTCTTGAATTATTTTTATTATCCCAGCTTCTATATAAGGCATGGCCATTAAGTAAAAGATAATCACTTTTAAAGTGTCTTCCATATATGATTCTGGCTTATTGACTGGGTTATGTTCGTGTTTCATAGACCAAGGGTTCCAGATAGGGTCGACTATGAGAATCTCGTCAAATAAAAACACATTTGAAATAATGAAACTTAGAAACATTTCTGGGCATATATCGCCTTGATAAATAGCTCTAGCTCTATCAATAGGTTTAGGTAAAAATTTATGGTAGTCGGTGTCAGGTCTCCAAACGTCTCCATAGAATTGGTAGAATTCAGATACTTGATCTCTAGACATATTTTTTTTAACATTTTCTAGGGCATCTTCACTATCTAGAGAGAAAATTCGGATCATTTCTTTTAATATTAGGTTAGTTCTAGCATCAAGGTCATATGATGAGTACTTCTCAGCGACTAATTTATTAATACTTCGATTACTTTCAGCATCAACTGATTTTTCAGTCATCATTTTGATATTTTTTAAAATTTTATCCGATTCCTCTTTGCTTAATTTTACTTCTGGCTCGTCCTTGGATGGCCTGGGACTCATAGTGCCTTCCCAGATAATTTGAGTTTTTGTATTTGTAACTTCTTTTGGAGGATAACGCTTGTTTTTAATTTTTTCTTCGATTCGTTTGTCTTCGGGGATTGATTTCCAGTATTGATCATAAGCTTTGAAATCTTTCTTAAGCTCATCCTTTGTAATTAGATATTGATTCCTCCTTAGAAAGTAAGGGGCGGAATTAATTAAATAATTGTCAGCGGATGAAAAGCAGAATGAAAAAGGAAGGTATAGAAGATATTGCGTGTCGAGGTGGTTCTTTTCAGATTTCTTCGCTTTTATTAATCCTTGACCTAATCCAAATTGAAAATAAAGGACAACTTTAAGGTAATATGATCCGTACCTTGAAAATTTTTTAAAATTTTTCTCCTTATTATCCTTCCATCTTTTTAGAATTAGTTCTATAGCTTCTGCAGGTGGTCTTATTACATCTATCGCATGCTTAAGTAACATTTGCTGTGGCATTCTTTGAAAATAAAATGAATCTAGCCATTCAGATAAACTTTTTAAATCTTTGAATGTTGGTAGATTGGACATGTTTTTCTTAATTTCACTTTGAAGCTCAACCAAGTCTAATCCGTGGTCCTCTTCTCGGATCATTTGAGCTTTTGTTTTGCCGTCTAAAGTGAAAATTCCATTTTCCCAGCTTCTTAATATTTTTCTTTCAATGGCTTCTTCAAACATAACTCCATAAGAACCATCCACTGACCTTACTCGTTTGCCTCCATTCTTTGGAACTTGACCAGTAAGAGGTATATCATCATGAGCTAAGCTTGATATTGCTATTCCCGTCGCATCTGCACAGTGAAATGCATCACATCCATTAAGTTTCGATGCTAGTTTTTGAAGTTTATTTTCGAGATCTTCTTGCTTTTCATTTTTAGCTAAAGTGGAGACCAACTCTCTCATCAGTATAGGTGTGATCAACGGAGTGTAATAATCATATAGGTAATCAACCTCTGTCGGGTTCAATCCTTGAATTGTTGATTTGTCCAAATGTAAAACGGGCCCCATATAAACCTTTTGATACTGCCGTGAAAGAGCTTATCAAATTTACGACTATCAGTACCCGAAAATATGTAACATTTTGACATTGGGGTAATTTCCCGAGTTCTAGCGAGCCAGAAGTTTCCTTAAAGGTAAGGACAACTGAAAGAGGTTCCATGAAAGAGGTTCCAGGTTCCAAATCGGGATGCATTGCGATTTTAGGTAGGTTCTTTAACAAATAAATCCTAAATTTTAATTGATCATCAAAAAAGTGGAAGCTGATTGCTATAATCGCTAGAAGATCGCTTGTCCAACTCTTCCATCGTGGGCATGAATTCATCCAAAAGCGCTTCAGCTTCGGTAATGTCTGGATGAATGATCGCTGGCCAAATTACTTTTCGAGAATTGTCGTCGCGCCCATAGGAAAATTCCGGTCTTTCTAACTCTTGTTGTGTGATCGAGCGACGACATGGTAGGGGTAAAGAGATGTCCGAATCGTATGTGACCTAGGCATGGGGGCAATATAAAGTGAGACTAAAACTTTGTCACAAAGACGTAATTGAAATTTTTCATTTTTTTCAGATTTGCAATCGCACCGCATCCCGATTTGGAACCTGGAACCTCTTTCCCAAGCGAGGAAGCGACCACAGCAAAAAATCGGCAATTTTTTTCCTTCATTAAAATAATATATAATTTAAAAAAGGAGCATCCTCTGTCGTTATTTCGAATCCCCACCATTCCAGCTTTAATTTACGGTCTTGTCTGGCTCGGATCTTCTATTGTGGCCCGCAAGTCCTGGCGAGCTGGAAAGTATTTTTTCAGCTATCTAGCACCTCTTCTGGCCAGCATCCATATCGGAGCGATCTGTGGCGGTTTACTTGGCGAATCTTCAACCAACCCAAGCGATTGGGGCGCACCACTGATAGGCATGATCGTAGGCGCTATTTTGGGAATAATCGCAAGCGTTTACTTAGGTCGCCAGGCGATCAAGAACTCGTCTGTCTATTATGCTGCACAAATTGCCCTCGTCACCGTGACACTCTTCATGATTCCATTATTCTAAAACTCCTCTACGCCGCTCTCAACCATGACATCCACCGAAGATAATTATCATTCAAAGAAAGAGGTCTTTATCAGCTCGCCCCTTAACACATCTGTTTTACGAGTGGATTGTTTCCGACCACAATTTTGCTAGGAGGAAATCACCATGAAAACATTCATCTTCGTATTGGCGTTGTCGATGTGCACGACCTCAGCTTTTGCCACGGGAAAGGTCGCAACCGGTCAGGATGCTCAGGACGTTGATAAGGCCTGTGTTGCCGATGCTCAAACCGCCGGATGTGGCAGCGAGCAGGTTGGTACAGGTCTCATGAAGTGCATTCACGCCTATAAAAAAGCGCATAAGAAAGAATTTACCATTTCTGAGGGATGCAAGGCCGCAATGCAGAAGTTTCACCAAGATCGCAAAGGCGGGAAACACTCCAAGCAGAAATAATTTACTTTTTAACGAGACCGATCAGAAGCACTACGATGCCGATTGGGTTGGAAACCATTGCCAGCAATCCTAGACCGATTGGATTGCCATCTTTAGGGCCGAACACTGAATAGAGAATGATTGGCAAATTGCCGACCACCAACAGACCTGCACCAATCAAAATCAATTTTGTCTTTGAACTCATACTATTATTGCCAATATGTAATTATAACGCGACCGCTTGACGCTCGCTTCTTTTTACTGCTAAAAACAGATAAAGTATTTTTATTGTAGCTTTTTGGGGGGTCTATGGCCATTAATTCAAACGAATCTCGTCGCCACATGACTCTTAAGTCTGCCCCCCTCCCAGTCAAACGAGGCCTTAATCAAGTGATGGCACCGATTAAAAAAACCAGCACTCTCAAAAACGTTGCATCAGTGGCCGGAGCTGTTGTCGATGTAACACGCGCCCTTGGTGGAATCTATTTGTTTGCCCTTTATCAACAAACCGTGGAACGAATAACAGACAAGAAGCAAAAGTAATTTCGCGGAGGATGCTGGCAGAAATGATGTCAATCATTCCTCTCAGCATCCGCAGTTACCTTCAAAATTTCCAAGTTGTCATAAAGTAAACATGGGGGTTTTGCGTATGAATGAATTCATTGTAAGTACTGATCTTTACGAAACTTCTGATGCTAATGTTTATACTTCCTATCATCTGGCGAGATTATTGGGGAAGCGGCCCAAACTGTATTATGTCGATATCGTTTCTCCCATGATAGATAAAATCTTTCATCCTTCGAGCATTCACACCAGTTATGTGACTGATTCAGTTTGGCTCAAAGAATTTGAATTGACGGTTTTGAAAAAAATCTCGCAGCAACTGGGAAGACTTTTATTAAAGAAGGAAGATTTTGACTTTGACGTTTTTGAAGGTTCTGTTTCCGAGGGAATTCACAATCTAAAAAAGAACGCCGATTTCAGTTTGATTTCCGTAGGCGCCTCTGATCATAGCGAACTTTATCGACTTTTTTTCAATACATTTACGGAAAAGGTTTTTTTCAATCTGGGAAAGGAAACCTTGGTTGTCAAAAAAAAGGATAATCATTTTAGCAATATCTATCTGCTGCTCAATCCGCAAGAAAATCATGGAAGCAAGGATAGAATAATAACAAGAACGGCCGAGCTTATTAAAAAGCTCAAATCAAAATTGCACATCATCTGTATCGCCAATGCGGAATTTCTAGGTCTCTCTCTGGAGGCATTTCCCGATGGCCTGACACCTGAGGAATTGCAGAATAAAACCACCGAACGGTTGTATGAAAAAACTGAGGAGTTCCTGAAGCAGCTTGAAGTTCGATTTAATAAGGAAGGAATCGACGTTGAACACATGGCCCAAGTCACGCTGAATGAGGAAAGCGCCCCTATCTTGAATCAAATTTTACAAGAAAGGACACCGGATCTGGTGATCATGTCACCTCGCTCCCACTTTCTCGGGCATTTCTCCTTGGACAGTATTACGCATTACATGATCAAGCGTAACGATTGTAATTTCTATCTCATACCATAATGAAACTAAATTTCTCCGATTTTTATCAGGCCCTGATGACCAAGTTGACGAAGCTGAGCTACGGCGGCACGGCCGCAATCGTCACCAGCATGGGACTTGTGGTGGGCCTTGATGTTGGGCAGAGTACTCGCCCGGCAATCTTAAGCAGTCTGCTCATTATCGCGCTTGCGGACAACCTGACTGACTCCTTGGCCATCCACATTTACCAAGAATCCGAGAACCTCGAGAGGAAGAAGGCCTTTCGTGCCACTATCGGAAACTTTTTTACTCGCTTTTTTGTCTCAACAAGCTTCGTGATCCTCGCTCTCATTTTGCCCATGCGCTACATGGTTCCAATTGTTCTTGCGTGGGGTGTTCTCCTCCTTGGAACACTCACCGCACTGATTGCGTACCATCGAAACGTGTCACCAAAAAGCGAAGTGGCCAAGCACCTTGGAGTCGCTCTTGCGGTGATCATCGTGAGTCGACTTGTCGGCCATTTTATTATCGCCCATCTTTCCTAGACGTTTGGCCTAGACGTTTGATGGTTATCGGCCGATGTAGAAGTAATTGTCACTCACAAAAAAACAAATTGCGGTTATTTTAAATCTTAAGAATGACCAGGAGGCAAATATGAAAATTATCGGACTATCGGGGAGTCTCAGAGCAGGCTCGTATAACACCGCTCTTTTGTATGCGGCAAAAGACCAGATGAAAGATCAAATCGATATGCAAGTTTTTACCATTCATGACATCCCTTTATATGACGGGGATAAAGAGGCCCTTGAAGGACTTCCTCCACGAGTCGTCGAACTCAAAGAAGCGATTATCAATTCAGACGGGCTGTTCATTGTTACGCCTGAATACAATCATTCTATTCCCGGCGTTTTAAAAAATGCCATCGATTGGCTTAGTCGTCCGCCAAAAGATATTCAGCGTGTTTTTGGTGGTCTGCCGGTTGCGCTTATGGGCGCCTCTCCCAGCAGTTTTGGCACGGTCTTAGCACAGGAAGCTTGGCTGCCTGTCTTCCGAACACTCGGAACAAAGCCTTGGTTTGGGAAAAGTTTGCACGTCTCAAATGCTGACAAAGTTTTCGACGCCACAGGAAAGCTTACTGATCCGGCCATTGCTTTGCAACTGAGACAGTATATGCAAGGTTTTGTCTCCTTTATTAATTTGCAACAGATCGAGGTACGTGTCAGTAAGAAAACACAGGGGGAAGAGCGGCGACCTTCTGTCCATTGAAATGATGGCGACTGAACGGACTCTTAAAAGTTAAGTTCCGCGCGCATATCCGCCACAAGGGCGTTACTCAAAGACGGATTTGCTCCTGGGTTTACTACATACTGAAGATCGGGCTGAACCGCCACACCGGGAATAAGTTCGATTCGATAGTTGGCCTCAAAAGTCGTTTCCGCTTTCTCAACGGGTGTCCCGCCGGCGGCCTGCTGCTCGCGAAACTCATCTCCGGTAGTAACCTTGGTCATGGCCAGGCCAAAGCGATCGCACTCTCGTGAGGGAATCGGCCCGGTAAAAACCACGCCTGTACTAAAATCGGAGTGGATGTTGTTGACCTCCGTCGAGGCCACCCCGTATCGGAGGAAAATGGAAATTCCATCGCGCACAGTCTGATCGGCGAAAAAATATGTGCCGTGACTTGAGGCCTTAATGGGTGTTGCACCACCATCATTGCTTTGAGTGAGATGATCAAAGGTTGTGGTATAGGTCCAAGTGCCTATGGCATATTTGCCAGATAGTTGTTTCGACTCATCATTTCCACGTAGGTACGCGGCCTCCATAACGTAGAGTATGCCGTCATCCTTATTGTAACGAAAGTAAGTCCCCTTGGGATTTTTCAGATCACCCGACTGCGCGTTGAAGGCCCCAACCTGTAGATAAAAAGACTTTGCCGGCTCAACCTTTAATCGAATGGCGGGCGCGACCACAGGAAAAATCGAAGGACCATTCACCGCAGTTTGAGAAAGTTCTCGCCCTACTCCGAAGGAACTATTAAAAAACAGACCGGCGGTATCTGTGACATAAAATTCACTATTCAAATCATGCATGCCAAAAAGCAGCGAAACCTTATCTTCTATAAAACGTTGTTGAATCCATAGCTCATAGGCACGCGTGGTATCGGCTGTCGTTTGAATATTGCTTGTTCCTTGCTCATCTCCCACATTTTTGCTGGGATCACCGCCATGATCGGCAAGAATATAAAAAAAGGCACTGGCCCCTTTCAGCCCGATCAGCTTTTCGCCATCAATGGAAGTTTTCAAATCCACATTATCCAAATAAACAGTCTCTTGCTTTATACCGCCTGAGAGATTCCGATTAACCTCTTCTTTCCAAACCAAGCATAGATCAACACCTTTATCTGAAAGTTTGCTTCTTGCTCCTCCCCAATCTTTGGTCAACCTTGAATCCTCACCCCAGCTCTGGGAAGAAAGGAACAATAATAACAAGCAAAAACTTTGAACGATTTGTGAACGTAACATTAGAGTGCTCTCGCTTTCTTGTTGGCAATTTTTAGTTTGGCCGTGGCCAAAGCGGCGCGAATAATTTTGTCTTTCTCAGTATGAGGCAACTGCTCATATCTGGAAAAATCCAGGGAAGTATTTTCCTGTACAAAAAGTTCAAGAATATCCTTGAGTAAGCGTTCATAGTAGACAGACTCTAAGGCCTTTCGAATATGCACCTGGAGAAATTCCACCCCGAAAGGCTTATCCAAAAATTCATAGACGCCTAAACGCAACGCCTCTTGCACATATCGCTTGTCACCATGACCTGATAAATAGATGCAAGCAAGGCCGGGGGTAATTTTACGCAATTCTTTTAAAAGGGTGAGGCCATCCATGTGAGGCATCGAAATATCCAGGATAACAAGATCCACAGGATTATTTTTTACTATCTCTATCGCCTTTAAGGGATGATCTGCAATTAAGGTTTTACCCACTTCCTCACTAATCGGAGAAGCTTGCATTAACTCCAAAATGTCTTGCTCATCATCGACAAAAAGAATTGTGCTATCTGAAAAATCGTTGGAACTCACTTGCCACTCCTTTTATTTTCAATCAATTCAAGAATTTTTTGTGTAACTTGGGTTAAGGGAACAATATAGTCGATGGCCCCTATCTCAACCGCGACTTTTGGCATGCCATAGACAATACAACTGGCCTCATCCTGGGCAATGGTCAAGGCCCCCTGTTCTTTCATCTTCTTGATTCCTTGCGCACCATCAGCTCCCATGCCGGTCAAAATGACGCCGACAGCA
>JAHFAA010000475.1 GCA_023250775.1 Bdellovibrionales bacterium | reverse complement strand
TTAGATATTGAAATCGAACTCCGCCCAGAGTTAACAGGTAAAACCAGTCAGTTCGGTAGCCTTGAGGAATTAATTACACTGACTAAGAATGTAAATTCATGTCAGCCATGTATGGATTTTTCCCATCTTTATGCAAGAACAGGTGAATGTAACTCGTATGAAGAGTTTTGTACGACGCTGGATCGCTTGAGCAATGAACTTGGTGCAAACGCGTTAAAAAATATGCATATTCATATTTCCGGCATTAGCTCCAATAGTAAAGGTGATCTCAAGCATTTAAATTTGAACAACTCCGATTTCAACTGGCAGGATCTTGTTCGAGCGCTCAAAGATAAAGATTGTAGAGGCTATATTATTTGTAATAGCCCCAATCTAGAAAAAGACGCCTTAATGCTAAAAGAGTATTACGCGAAACTGTAGTCTCAACCTACGCGGCAATTGCAAATTTTTTATTCGTCTGTGACACCAGAGGTTGGCTGTCTTGGTTTTGAATTTTTTGGGCATTGTCATTAAGAAATTCTGCTAAATTTAGATTGGGCGTTTGAATAATAAAAAAGTGATGTCCACTGCCATTCTTATAAACGCCCAGCATGTCGGCCTGAAATACTTTGCACAAACAATGAAAGTCGCTATCAACTGAAACAAAAGCAATATCTCTCACTAAGAGAAGTTCTTTAGCTGCCTTTACAAGGCCCCAATTAATAGGAAAATCTATGGGGCCATTGCGGAAATTAATACGCCAAAAATCTGTATATTCCGTTATTTCGTATGAAGAGATGCTATTGTCGGCCAGCATTTGTCCGAGAGAATTCTTCACCCGATTATATCGAGTGTTTTGCAGCTCATTGGCACCACTGAATGTTTCATCAAGCATTCTGCCAATAAGAGAATCATCAAAAACAGACTTGTTTGCCATTCAATATCCAGGCCTCAATCGGCCAACTGCCGACATCTGCTTTTCGGAGAAAATGAAAATAAATTTAAAAAGTAAGGGAAAATACTTAGATAGGATTTTTAAAATCTAGAAAGGTTTTAATTTCATCAACATCTACAATCAACCACCCTGAATTACTCTTCTGCATTTGAGCCATTTTTTTGGTATAAATATGTACCCGATCTTTACTCTCAAGCTTGTCTTCATACTGAATCAAATAGGTCAACTGACAGGTATCATCATTGCAATTTTCGGAGTTAACTTTTAACTTCATCAATTTGCGCTTATTTATACCAAAAAATTTATCAATCTCTGTCGGTGGCAACTCCTTAATTTGATTAAATAAATTTTCCGATAAATAGGGACGCAAACGATCAAGTGATTGAGAATTACTGAAACGAAAATTCACAAATTCAACAAGAGTATCTTTGGCACTTTTTTCATTTTTCGTACAAGATACCTGAAAAATTATTAATAAACTTAAAAGCAATTTCATACTTTGACCTTCTAACTTGGCAGAATTAGACCTCGCTGACCTGCTATAAAAAACAAATCACTCCAATGAAGATAGGCTTGCGGAACCATTTCTTCATGAGTTCTAATTCCATAGCCATTCTCATATGTCGACATTACCTTTCCTACACATTGAAATTTCTTACCTAACCAATCCACCTCTAGACTCACCATACCATTCAAATTCATGGTCTTATCAATCACGATAAAACAACTTCGAGGCCCAAGATTTGAGATCCATCCTTTGGCCTCTCGCCCCAATGAGTCTCTTACGGTAACACCAAGGTTATGGACGTTGTAATTTGGAATTTGTCCTCTCACAATCCCTGGCGAATAGATTGGATCTTTTAACTCTATTAACCATAGTTGACAGAAAAAATACGCAAAAAATATGTAAAAAAGGGAAATGAGCAATAAGAATTTGTCTGAAGATTGAATATAGAGGCTTACAAATTTCACAAAGATTACACTGGTAAAAAGCATCAGTAATACAATCGAAAACTTTCTACCTGTATAAATTGCAAATACAACTAATCCCGCCAAAAGCAACATAGTCGAGTGTTCTTGCGAAAATTCAAAGAATTTGAGTGATGAAAAGGAGGAATGGCCATGAAACAAAGAGAGACACACGTGATATAAGAATAGGGATAGAAGACAAAATCCTATTAGATTGAAAACAATTATTTCCCGCTTTAAAATTTTAAGCATTTAATGGTTATAATATAACGATAATGCCTAACCTACAAATCACATCGCGCTGTATTTCCTGTGACAATTGCCGACTTATTTGTCCCGAAAATTCAATTTTCACCTATCGCAACGTCTATGTTTTAGAGATATCAAGCTGCTCTTTGTGCTTTTACTGCATGGCGGTTTGCCCATCTGAGGCAATAAAACTCGAAAACCCAGCTAATACTTAAGCCTTATCGACATAATTGCCCAGATATATTCCAGAACTATCAATAGCTCCTTGGGGTGCTTTGAAGATAAAGGTTTCCTCTGGCAGATGTTCTGGGCAAATCCAATTTGGGTCAAAATTGAACACCCTCTTACATAATTTACCAGCGCCATAAGAGCCGGCCTTAGAAATTTTTTCTGGTCTCAAATAAGAATGAGAAATTAACATTTGCGATAGTCCACTTTTCTTACCCATCTTCAGGTCATCTATGCATTTATAAAAATAATTTTTGTAGCTTTCTTTTGTTCCAATCTCACACCAATCAGTAGCGCTTCTAGACAATATACACACCCTTTCACGAGTAAAGATGGCAACGGTAGAATAAAAATCAGAAACTCCTTCGACATATTTAATTTTTGCAAGATTAAGAAGAGAAATACCTGAAAATGTTTCGTACTCAAGATTTTTGGGAATCATTGCATGCTGTATTATTCTGCACAATTGTCCATTTTCGACACAGACTTGGTTTTGACCCGATTGATGAGTAACATCAACACAGAAAAAAAGAGCAGGCGATTCTCCCATTAATTGGTGAGCACGGCTTAATAGCTCATTCGTAATTTCAAAAAAAAAGTCCACATTAAGAACGAGAATCTTTGTATATTTTGGAAAGTTTTTTTTAAAGTTGTGAATTGCACCTCCGGTTCCCAGCAAAACTGGCTCGTGCAAAATTTTGATCTGCTTATTATAATGTAGGTCTAGATAATCTTTGATTTGATCTGCACA
>JAHFAA010000080.1 GCA_023250775.1 Bdellovibrionales bacterium | reverse complement strand
GCCTGCGGTGTTAGGTTACCCGAGTGCCTTCAGGTGAGGGTTGCCAATGATTAAAAAGATTTTGGAGAGTCTTCGTATGACTAAGAAAAAAGAAGTGAAAAAAGCGCCAAAGAAAGAGTTGAAAAAGGCGCCAAAGCAAGAAGCAAAAAAAGACACCAAAAAGGAAGTCAAAGTTCTTGCCAAAAAACCTGCGAAGGCCGCCCTCAAAAAAGAAGTCGAGAAGACCACAGTCAAAAAAGTTGCTGCCGCTCCAAAAGAGAAGGTCGTCGATGTTAAGAAAAAACCAGTGCTTGAAGCCAAGGAAAATGGAAAGAAAGCAAAAAAAGCAGAAAAGGCACCTGAAATCAAAAAAGAGTCCGGCAAAAAGGAAAGTAAGAAAGAGCTTGCCGCAAAAGGCAAAACGATTGAAGAAACCGCTGATAAAACCTCCAAAAAGCAGAAAGATGGAAAGGAAGGAAAAAAAGTAAAAGGCGGAAAAAAAGAAAAAGGTCTCGAGGCCGAGAAGGCCAAAGGAAGTGAAGCTGCCGGAGAAGATGATGATGATGTGATTCCTGCCAAATCAAAAGATGCGGATGAGGATTTTTTTGGAGACGATGACGCCGAATTTGGGGACGGCGATTTTGGTACAAAATTTGAATTTGAAGAAGAAGAGATCGAGAAGGAACTTGCCAAGCCCAAGAAGCGTGATAAATCTTACGAAGATTTGAAAGACGCCATAGCTGATGAAGTTGTGGCCCTTGCAGAAGATTTTCCCATTAAAGATATTGTTGAAACATTAAGAAATGTGAATTTCTTTAGCGCAAAAACAGATGAGTGTTTGGAGAAAGGCTGTGATAACCCGGCCACGACTCTTGCTTATTGTCGCTATCACTACATCACAAATTGGAAAGATGTAAAAAAGAAGCAGACCATTTTGAAAGAAGGGAAGCTGCAAGAATTTATCGAAGATCTTGCCAAAAAATATCCAGCCAAATTTCTCGAGGCCATTATTACCGATCTCAATGATGAGAAATCCTTTCTTGGTGTCTTAAAAGAAATGGATATTGATGCCGGTGATGACGATGCTTTCGAAGATGCAGAGGATGATGCCGTTGAAGATGAACAGGATATCGCTTTCGAAACACGTCCAGCAAAAATTCAATATACTGAAGAGTAGATTAGATCGGAAAATCATCTCCCAATAAATCACTGGCCTCTTGCGAAAGCCTGAGGTTTTCGCGGGATATCATGTAGAAAAATTTAAGTCCGCGCAATTCGCCTTCCTGCCAAACAACGGTGTATTCCACTTCGTCTTCATTGGCGAAGAATTGATCAAAAAATATTTCCGCAGAATCGACCAGTCGATCCACGAGTTCTAGAGGTTCAGTCTTTTCCGATAGATCGGCAGAGATAATATAGGTCGTGGGAAGACTGGATGGCATTTTGCTTGAATTAAGACAGAGGCCTAGGCAAACCTCATTTGGGTAGAGCTCCGTAAAAAGATCGAATTTGCGATTCGTATGAGAAAGATCAGAAGCATATTGCTCTTCTAACACTTTCTGGAATTTATCCATCCATTCAGCAGGCAGAGATTTGGGTCGTTCAGTCGTTCTTGGATGTCTTGAAAGCATAAATCTCCTCTCGTCGGTGTGAGGCCTAGTGTATATAATCAATTCGTTTTTATGTACAGAAGGAGGAATTATGTCCGTATATATTTTAAGCGGTGCTCGAACAGCGGTTGGCAGTTTTATGGGGGGCCTATCTACTATAAAGGCCACGGAATTAGGTGCTACGGCGATTACTGGTGCACTTAAACGCTCGGGAGTTGAAGGTAAGAAAATTGATCAGGTGTTTATGGGATTAGTGGTTGCCGCAGGAGTTGGGCAAGCACCGGCCAGACAGGCCACTATTTTTGCAGGTCTTGGGGAAGAAGTTCCTGCCACGACTGTGAATAAGGTCTGTGGTTCGGGACTCCAGAGTATTATTTTAGGTGCTCAAAGTATCTTGGCAGGGGACTCGAAGACCGTTGTGGCCGGAGGGATGGAGAATATGTCTCTTTCTCCCCACCTTCTTTATACTCGCACGGCCTCTAAGTTTGGCAATGTGGAGATGCGCGATTCAATGCTGTGGGACGGTCTTTGGGATGTCTATACCGATCGGGCCATGGGGGACTGTGCTGAGGAGTGTGCCAAAAAATTTAATTTCACTCGTGAGGCCCAAGACCAGTACGCCATTAGTTCGTTCAAGCGCGCCCAGACCGCCATCACCGATGGAATTTTTAAGAAAGAAATCGTGCCGGTAATAAAAAAGGAAAAAGGTAAGGATCTCGTTATTGAGCAAGATGAAGGCCCCTTTAAGGCCAATTTTGAGAAAATCCCCGCTTTGAAGCCGGCCTTTTTGAAGGATGGGACAATTACTGCCGCCAATGCTTCCACTATTAATGATGGGGCTGCCGCCGTGGTTTTAGGCGATGAAAGTTACAAGAGTCAAGCCAAGTTTAGGATTGTTGCCTATGCCGGGCATGCTCAAAACCCCACTTGGTTTACCACCGCACCGGTTATGGCCATGAAGAAGTGTTGTGAGAAGGCCAAAATCCCACTCGAAAAAATCGGCCTTTTCGAAATTAATGAAGCTTTTGCACTGGTTGCGATGAGTGCTATCACGGAATTACACTTAGATAGAGAACGTGTGAACATTTATGGAAGTGGTATTTCCTTAGGCCACCCCATTGGTGCAACAGGTTCGAGAATTATTGTGACGCTTATGAATGCGATGGAACAAAAAAGAGAACGATACGGCATGGCCTCACTCTGCATTGGTGGTGGAGAAGCTTTGGCCATGATTATTGAGAGATTAGGATGACCAACGTACCCGCAAAAAGTACTGGTGCACCTGCGACTGCTGCGGCCAAAACGCAGCAGTCACAGTCAGGCAAATCTGGCATCAGGAGCTTGAAACCCGGGGAAGTTATTTTCAATGAGAAGGATGTCGCTGATTCACTTTATATTATTCAAAAAGGCCAAATCAGGCTCTATCTTCCCAAAGGCCGTGGCTTTGTAGAAATTGCTATTTTGCGTACAGGGGAAGTTATTGGTGAGATGGCCTTTTTTGATGAGAAGGCGCGACGTCGAAGTTGCTCTGCTGCGGCCATTGTGACAACTGAGGTTGTGGAAATTTCCTTTAATGCCTTTGGCAAGACCATGCAGGGTTTGAATCCCTGGTTCAAAACCATCGTCTATACTCTGGCAGAACGCCTGCGAAAGACCAATGACAAAGTTAAACAGCTCGAGAGCAACTCGGTTGGCCTGAGTGTCGGTGGAAAAGTTGCGGATTACAAATTTTTTCACAGCGTTGATATTGTCAAAATTTTATCCCTGCTTTACATGACCTTTAAAACTCACGCAGAAATGAAAGATGGGAAGGCGGAAGTTCATCAGGATAAATTTCGGTTTTATCTTCTCGATGTGTTTAATGTGAAAGAAATTATTTGGGAAGAACTAAAAATCATTCTTGAGACACAGGGTTGGTTGCAGATGAAGAATGATGCCGATGGTTTTCCTAAAATCATGGTGGCCCCAAGCTATGATATGTTTAGAAATCTGATGGTCTTTTTCAATACGCAGAGACAACTTGACGATGCTAAACGGATAAAAGTTTCAGCGAGATGTGAAATTTTCCTCAAGGCGATTTTAGATCAGATGAAAACCGCCACCATCACTGATGGCCAAGGAATTGCCAATTTAAATGTCATCATGGATGACTTCAAGGCAACCAAAGTCAATATCACAGAAGAAGATTTGGCCGATGCTCATCACTCTGGATTCACCGGCGATATTGTGGTGGGAAGCGGAAATGTCCTCAGCACCACTGTTGCCTATACAAAACTGGAAAAGGCCTTTCCAGGTATTAAGATGATGAATGCTATTGAAAAAGTAAATGAAACTAAGGCCGGCCATCACGGCAGTTAGGTTCCGTCTGGATCATAAACGACATTAACCACCGCTCCACTCTTAAAAATCGCCGTGCCATGCATTTTCAGAAAGTATGCATTGGTACGAATGTCAGCAGGCAGTGCTTCTTGATAAGGGTCCTGGGGAAAATTTGGCCCTTGAATCCGAAGATTCTGAGAGGCCTCTTGTCCGATATACTCCCAGCCATCAACATTTGATTGGGGAATCGAGCGGCCATCAATCGTGACACGAATGGAGCTTACGAGCGGTTTTCCATTCATGGCAACATAACCATAATAGTAGGTTGGTGAAACTGTCGAAATGAGAATGCACTCGGGATAGGTGACACGAGCAGTTCCAAAGAGCTCTATCATATGACCTGTGAAGGCCTCGCCAGGTGAAGGTTCATATCGCGTATTTTGATTGGTGAGATAGCCAGCATATCTCCAGCCGTTACCTTGGCCTGAGCCGGCAATCTCAAAGAACTCATCGCCATTGGCCTTTTGCACGCGGATTTTGTTGGGATCAAAGGTGAGCGGGGACTGCACAGCTGAGATCGGCCAGAAATTATATTTGTGAGCAATGACTGTGTCCTGAATGGAATTATTAACGCCATCAAAGAGATGCACAAAATCGGAGGTACAAACATCGTAACTATCCGGGGTTGAGTCTCCCGCTTGATCATAAGGCAGCTTGCGCAGATCGCCTGATGGAAATGGAGCTGAGTAGAGTTGTTGTGACATCGTCGTATAGCTTCCGCCTTGTCTCCAAAAGGGATGGCATTTGTCAGTCTGAGCGACAAGCGAGATAAAACGAAGCTGGGTGGAATGCAAAGTAGTATTCCTTAAATTAACGAGGAGATTTTTATAGGTTTGGATATATTGGTTGGTTGAGACGGGATCATAAGCTCCATTTGAATCTACCTTGAAGTCGTTGCCATTCGACATCAAGACAACAACGGTATACGCATCCTGGCGAAAAATTCCATTGGAGATGTTGGCATTTAGCATGTCGTAGGATCTTTGAATTCCTTTTTCATTCGAACTCGAGGTGGTGAGAAAGTTGTTTAAAGTGTTGGCCGCTTCATTTTTTTCCACCCTGATGTTAAGGGCCGATTGGCCAAGTCCAAACGTTGAGGATGTGATTAGGTAGGCGACGTCATTGATCGCGCTTCCGGGCAGGGGAACTAAAGGGGCCATCAAAATATGAAAATCAAATCGGTCGGAAATGTAGTTGATCGTGTTGCTCAGCGCCTGCTTAGTCTCATTGGTGACAAAAGTTTGAGAGCTGGTGTTGTCCCAGAGAAAGAGAAAGTCCACGCGCGGCTTAATAAGTGTAAATTGGGAGCAGACGGTAGAATTATTTGAAAAAGTGAGGGGGGCACTGAAGGAATCTTGGGATTTTTTGGCCATGAATTCTTCTTTGGCACAACCCACAAACCCCAATGTGAACATCAGTATGGCAAAGAGTCCTGCATATTTGGGTCTACACTTTTGCAAAAACATTAAGATTATACCCTCTCTATGACTTAAGTCTTTTCGGCGCAACAAATATAAAACTTAAAGAAAAGGGCAATGGACTAAAAAGGTGCGGCAAAAAAAGTCCTTAAAGACGCCTCTGTTTTCATAAGGTTATAATATTTCATAGGATTAAATAATTTTACGGACAGGATTTTTCCTATGGAAAATTGGTATTACGTCGTAGGACAAGATAGAAAAGGCCCAGTTTCGATTGAGGCCATCATAGATCTTATTGGTGACGGTACACTTGGACCGGATGGTTATGTATGGCGAAACGGTCTTGATGGCTGGAAAAAAATTAAGGAATTGAAGGAATTTTCAGAGGCCGAGACTAACGTCAGGCCTTTGATGATGGAGCAACCGATTCTTCCGACAATCCAACCGACTCCCAAATTTGATTGGAACAAAATCGATAATTCAAAAAAAATATTTTCTGTTCGAATTGGTCCCGATCGTGGCACTGAAACACAGGAGTATGGGCCATTTTCTTTGGATTCCGTAAAGTCCTTATTGAGTGAAGATCGGATCAATGGCAAGACCCTTGTTTTTGCTCCTGGAATGGAACAGTGGATTTTTATCGCCGATACGCCCCTGATGCAGACGCAAACGGAAACTGGGCAAAAAATAGTGCCGCCTACAATTACGGCGGAAGAGCGTCGAAAATACACTCGACGTCCCTTCGTCGCACGCCTGTTATTTCATGATAATGAGGGAGTGTATGAGGGAATTTGCCGTGATATTTCTATTGGCGGGATGCAGGTTCTGGTCGCCGATTTTCCAATGGCCAAAGGTGATATGATCGAATTGAATGTGCATCCGGATAATTCGTCCTTGTCTTTTGTCGCCAAGGGGAAAATTGTGCGAGTTCTCGAGGGGCGCCAAGGTTTTTCGGTTCGTTTTGAAGGTCTGAGTGAGGCGGCCCAAGCGGGAATTCTTAAATATATAGAGAATGATGAATAGGCGTTATGGAGAAGATGGAAACAGAGGGAAGATCGACGGCAAATGTTCACGAGATGAGTGGGCCCAAGTTACCACCCGACTGGACTATTCAGACCAGCGTGCTGCATTCTTTTAATTCGAAAGATCGCTGTCACGTTAAGAAAGTTAGTCATCATGGTGCAGATAAAGGGCAGGGCGATCTTGTCCAAGTTTTTTTCATTCACGATATTTTTGAGCACTCGATGCGATGGTATCCACTGATAGAGAACTTGCTGCCAAATTGCCCTGAAAACTATCATTTTATTTTGCATGATTTGAAAGGTCATGGCATGAGCACCGGTACACGAACGCATATTGATGATTTTTCTGTGTACTGCAAAGACCTGGCAACCCTGATAAATTTGTGCAAGCAACATCGACATCAGAAAAGTAAAATCATCTTGATTGGCCAGGGAATGGGATCGTTGGTGATCCTTAAGGCGATTGAGCAATATAGGCACCTTATAGATGCCACGATTGGGGGAGTGGTTCTATTGAATCCTTCCTTTAAATTGGCCTTTGAGATTCCTTATGCCCTCAAAGTTTCTTCCAACAACTGTCTCTCTTTTCTTCCAAAGATTCGTCTTGCACGGCCCTTTTCGGGGAATGATTTGTTTGAGTTCACGGTTGATGCGGAAGAATATAATGCTGATCCTCTCATTCCCAATTTTTTATCATTGGGATTGATGACTCAACTCTTGAAAAGCACCAAAGAACTGCGGCAATTTTCATACTTTGTGGATGCACCTTCACTTTTTTTATGCGGGAAAAAAGGGCCATTGTTTGATCCTGATTCGGCATTCCTTTTTCATAAGGGCATTCCCAATACGCAATCTCTCTATCTTCAATATCCCGAATGTAAGCACGGCCTGTTATATGGCCAAAACAAAGAAGAAATTATGTTAACCATAAAAAATTGGATTCAAAAGATTGGAGATGAGGTAACTTCCGTGTAAGCTTTTATGGTTAAGGGGATCAAGGTGAATAAAAGTTTTAAATATTTAATGTTGATCTTATGTGTGCTGACGGCTTGTGCACAATCAACGGCCAATATGTCGAAGTACGACAGTTTCACACTCCAAAGTGGAGTCGTTGAGGGCCATCCCATTAACGAAAATTTGAACTTCAGGCGAGTCTCACTCTACCAGGAACTTAATATGCTCCTGGATATTATCTCCATCCGATTAGATGAGATTGGTGAGTTTCAGGGCTGGTTTAGTGAAGAAGAAAAAAAACAGGTGCAGGCCTGTGCCAATCCTTTGTTATTTTTAGTCTATACCTTAGATGAAACTCGATTGCGCCAATCTCTTGTAACAACTCAAATGCAGTCGTTTGGTTTTAAAATCTTTGGGCTACTTCATTTTCGTGAAAATCTCGGCATGCATCCAGGTTTTGTCGAAAACTCATTAAAGATGTACAAGGCCTATGCCTTTTGCGGTCCCAAGTCCGTCCCAAATCCTTTGATTATGCAATTCCCTGGGTTCGAACCTATTGAAATTAGACTTAAATAAAGTCGACCCTTTTTCTAGTTTTTTATTTAAAGTTTTGAAGGCCTCCGGCCGAAAAGTCTAACTAGGAGGACCTGTTCTATGGCCGATGGCCAAAGCAAAATCGAAAGATTTGGCAGATATTTGATTCTCGACCATTTTGTCGACGGCGGAATGGCGAAGATCTGTCGCGCCCGCTATTTAGGTGAACAGGCCGATAAAATTGTTGCGATTAAAATGGTTCAGGCCCAATATTCGCAAGATGTCGCTTTCAAAACCATGTTTATGGACGAGATCAAAGTCACCTTTGGTCTTCTGCATCCCAATATTGTTCAGACATACGATTACGGCCATCACAATGGACAACTGTACGTCGCGATGGAGTATTGCGATGGACGAAATCTCAAAGAATATCTCGATAAGTTGAGAGATCGAAAGTTTGTTTTTCCAGTTGAGATTTCTGTCTATATTATTACGCAAGTATGTCAGGCGCTCCATTACGCGCATACTCTCACTGACAAAATGACCGGAAAAGAATTCAGTATCATTCATCGAGATATTTCACCTCACAATATTATGTTGACCTTTGACGGTTCAGTGAAGGTTATCGATTTTGGTATTGCCAAGGCCGCCACCAATACTGAGGCCACACAGGCCGGTACAATTAAAGGGAAGTTGTCCTATTTGGCGCCTGAGTATTTGGAAGGGAAAGATTTAGATTGTCGTTATGACGAATTTGCCGTGGGAATTACGTTGTGGGAAATGTTGTGCTCGCGCAAGATGTTCAAAGCGCAAAATGATTTAGCCGTTTTGAAAAAAATCCAGGAATGTAAAATTGATGCGCCCTCAAAAATTAATCCCAATGTTCCAAAAGAGTTAGACGAAATCGTCTTGAAGGCCTTAGCGAAAGATCGAACAAAGCGCTACGAGAATATGGATCAAATGAATCGCGCGCTTATGAAATTTTTGTACTCACATTATCCAGATTTTAACGCTACAGATTTGTCCTATTTTGCGAAAGAACTTTTCAAAGAAGAAATAAAAAAAGATCGTGAAAAGCTCTTTGAATTTGGCAAGATTGATCTGCGTCCATTTTTGGATGATCTCAAACGAGAACAGGCCGGAGGAACAAACTCGGCACCAAGCAATGAAACGAAGGTCGTCGATGACAAGAATGCGGCCCGTGCTCAGGTCCTAGATTTCGGATTTGAGCAGGAGGGCCAAAGCGGGGCAACTAAAACGACCGCGGGTGGCACGAGAGTCGTCAACAAAGATGAGCTCATGAAACGTTCGGCAACTCGGCAAGTGAATGTTGCTGAGGTCGATAAAAAAAGTGAATTACAACTCGGACATGCTGCCGCCAAGAAAAAATTGGTCAGCAAAAATCGATCAGCGGATTCCGTCTCGGCAACCAAAAATCAGGGGACTTCCGTTGGGCAAATTCGTACTAGAACTGGTACCCGAGGGCAACAAGAAGAAGCGGGGTCATCCAATTTCAGAAATATTTTTGTGGCCATTGCCGGAGTTGCGGCCTTGCTGGTGGTAGGATATTTTAAATTTGGTGATCAGTTCTTAGGCCAAAAAAATATTGTAAAGGAGAGTCGCCGGCCCTCATCGGAGGGGATTGTGCCTGCGAAGGTGGAGAAATCTGAGCAGTCCGCGGGTGATGAATTTAAAATCATGCTTAGCAATTTCGATAAATATCGACAAAAGGCCTTTATCAACGGGCGGGAAGTAGAAGTTTCCATCTTAGGTGATGTGAAGATAGGAGGGGCCGGCGAATATGTGCTCAGAGTACAGACGAAAGGCCAAGAACATTTTGTCACAAAGGTTTCATTAGATGCCACTAATTCGAGTCTGAAGGTAAAAATCCCCGAGATGCCTTACGCTGTTTATGGTTACTTAATGAACTCGCGAACCTGTATTAGTGGAAAGCTCTTTCTCAACCTCTTTGGTGAAGAAAGAGTAGAAAGTCTCCCCGTTGGCAAAGGCGGAATTCAATTGCCGCTGAAAATAGGGAAAGGGGGCGAGCCTGTTTCCACGGATTACACAGTCTTTTATCAAAAAGAAGGTGAGGATATTCAGCGAAAACTCAACTTCGCAATTAAATTTGAAAATGATTCGATCGATTTGTGTAATGTTCTCTACCGTCAAGAAGCTGAATAAAAACTCTCATCGAAAAAATTCATAGTAAAGCATTGCAATATTGGCAATGAGCATGCACGCGGTAAAGCTGTAACAAAAAAGATTGTAGAGTGGCCCATTAGTGTAATCACCCATTACATCTGGGTCGCTACATAAATTAGTAATATAAAGAAGAATAACAGGAATAAGCAAGCCGTTGATAACTTGTGACCAAATGAGAATATTAAAAAGATTAATATGCGGAATGAGAGTCATGCCGGCCGCCACGATAATCAAAAAAGTGAAGATGGTAAAAAAATTGGGGGCCTCTTTAAAAGATTTATCCACCCCTGATTCCCAGCCCATTCCCTCGCAAACATAATAACTGGCGGCAAGTGGGAGCAAGGCTGCCGCGAAGATCGAGGCATTGAAGAGTCCAATCGCGAAAAGAATTGAGGAATATTTTCCGGCCAGAGGAGCAAGGGCCAGTGCCGCATCTTTGGCACTGGAGATTGAGATGTTGTTTTTGAATAAGGTTTCGGCACAGCAAATAATAATGAAAAGCGTGACGATGGACATCGAAATACAACCAATGACCACGTCGAGGCGGGCATAATTTAAATGTTTAACATCAGTACCTTTTTCAACCACTGCGGCCTGAACATAAAATTGCATCCAGGGAGCGATTGAGGTGCCAATCAGCCCGATGATAAGAGGCATATCGGATTTGGTTATTTGAGAAAAATTGGGCGCGAAGAGTGATTTTCCAATAATGTCCCACTCAGGGCCAATAATAACACCACTGATGATATAGCTAACATAGACGAAACATCCAAAAATAAAAATTCGCTCAACCATTTTGTAATTGCCTTTGATAACCAAAGGCCAAATAAGAAGTGCGCACACAGGAACGGCAATATAACGAGAAAGACCAAAAATTTCACTGGCAGAGGCCAAGCCGGCAAATTCTGCGGTAATATTTCCAAGATCCGCAATCAGGCACAATGCCAGAGTATAGAAGGTGATTTTTAAACCATATTTTTCGCGAATCAGATCGGCCAATCCCTTTCCCGTCACAATGGCCAGGCGAGTGCCCATCTCTTGAATTAAAATCAGCGCAATTGTAATGGGAAGCAAAAGCCAAAGGAGGCGATAGCCAGTGTGAGCACCGGCTATCGAGTAAGTCGCAATACCACCGGCATCGTTATCAATGTTGGCAGTAATGATACCCGGTCCAACAATACTGAGTAGAAGCAGAGTTCGCTTGATGGAGCGTTTGAATGTGTTGGCCTGTTTTATTTCATTTTTCATCTAAGAGCCAAGGCAAGATATCATCAACAGAGATAATGCCTAAAAGTGTTTGCTTATGATCCACAATGGGAACAGTAATTAAATTATATTTGCTCATATGCTTGGCCACTTCACGCCATGGATCAGTGGGATGCATAAATTTCAAATCATTCTTGTTCATCATCTCGCCAATTTCAATATCAGTTGTTTGAATGAGTAATTTTGAGAGCGAAGTAGAACCGATTAAACGGCCCTGAGCATCAGTAACAAAGATATCGTAAACT
>JAHFAA010000474.1 GCA_023250775.1 Bdellovibrionales bacterium | reverse complement strand
TGAGTGGAAGCAGGAGCAGAAAAAAAATAGTTTCTTTTTTTATGGTTCCAATCAGGCAGAAAAAAACCAGAATTCCATAGCTCGCAGCTTGAGCTAATCCCCGTGACTCATAATTAAGGCCGCGTACTCGTTCCGGAACAATAGGCATGACGTAGCCGGTGAAAAAACGATAAAAATCGAGGAGGGTAAAGTGTTCGACAATCCCAGCCAGACTTGAAACGGCTGCGCCGATAATGATCGTGAACGCTGCAATTTTTCTATTTTTTTCATCGTCCAAGTGAAGTGATAAATAGAGAACCGACAGTGCCTCTAGAAAAAAACTTCCCAGGTGAATGATACTTCTCCACTGAGGTATGTCTCGTCCTGCTTTGAGACCCGTTGGATCAACCCAGGGAAAGATATGACCAAACCACAAACCGACAAGGCAGAGATAGAAAAAGTATATGGTTAGGATTTTAACCGCTTTCAGGGCCCATAATTTTTTTAGATGACTCAATAGATAGGGAATGATGACCACACCAAATAATTTAAGTGCAGTAAGATTCATGTATTGCTGAGAGTTGAAAATATCAATTGTGCAAACAAGGGCCAGCCAAGCGATAATGATGTCATGCCTTTTTTTTATGTAAAGCAAGATGGCCGGAAAAAGTAGGCAAAAGGCGAGAAGCAATGGCTGGGGTAGTATCATCAAAAATCCTTAGGCCAGCAGAATACGGGATGAGGGAGAAGGTTGTCACGTATTGTTGTGCTTGAGCGTCAAATTATGATAGAAAATGATGAGAGAAAGTGGGTGTGTAAAAGTGTCAAAAATAATTTGTGTCGATGGACGATTGCTCAATAACTTTAGCGGCATTAGGGCGTTGATTAATCCCATGCTCGGGGAATTAATTAAACTGAAGCCGTCGGTGGAATTTGTTATTTTACTTGATGCCCCCTTGAGTCACAGCGAGCTTAATTTCTCGAATGTCCGATTTGTTATTGTTCCACGGCCAAAGCGGCTGCCCCATTTTTTCAGCAAAATTCTTTATGATATATTTTTTTTCCCCAAGGCCATTCGCAAGATTCAACCTGATCTAGTTTTTGTTCCCTATTATGATCTTTGGATCCCTAAACCTAAAAAGTGGGTGAACATTATTTCGGTGCATGATTTATGCTTTTGGAAAATGGCCAAGTTATATCCACTCAAATCGCGACTTTATCACCGCTTAATATTGTGGCTGAATCTAAAACGAAAACCTGTCATTATGACGATTTCACATTCATCCCAAAACGATCTTATGCAGGAGTTCAAGCTGACAGAGCTGCCCCAGATTATTTATTGCTCTTATCGACCGGCCTGGGAGGGGATAATTTTTAGCAAAGAAGAAATTGAATCGCTTCGTAAAAAACTCGCCCTCGCGGAAGATAAAAGAATTTTTCTCTATACCGCCGGTTTAGATTATCGGAAAAATGTCACGGGAATGCTCGCGGCCTTTGCTAAAATGTGTGAGCGAGAAAAAAATGCAGTTCTCATTTTTACCGGGCCTTTTCAAGAAGACCACAATCTAAACGAGACAATAAAAAATTTTGGTCTGGGAGATCGGGTGATTTTAACAGGAAAGTTATCAGAAAGAGAGTTGGGAGTTGTGTACAAAGAATTGGCTTCAGCGGTGGTAAATTTTTCCTTCTATGAAGGATTTGGACTTTCTAATTTAGAGGCCCTCTCGAACGGCTTACCTCTGGTATGTTCTGACATTCCTGTTTTTCGTGAAGTGGTTGGTGATAAGGCGATTTTTTGTGATCCTTATAATGCGGATAGTATGGTGAAGAGTTTGTTTGAAGTCTTGAAGCACAAAAAAAATGAAACTGAATTTAGGCCTGACGAGCGATTTAATTTTCAGGCCAATGCAAAAAAGTTTGTCGATTTCATTGGAAATTACTTGGCATAATCGGGAGATAAAATTTGAAAAAAGCATTGATCACTGGCATCACCGGGCAAGATGGTTCTTATCTCGCAGCTTTTTTGCTGAAGAAAGGTTACAAGGTGTTCGGTCTAACCCGGCAGGAGAATGCTGCTGTTGCATTAAATAAAATTCCTCATCTCGCTGATCAAATCACTCTGATCAAAGGCGATCTCTTGGATCAAAACACCTTGTTCAGTGCTCTTGAAGAAGCGCAGCCAGATGAAATTTACAACCTAGGTGCCCACAGCTTTGTTCAAACGTCGTGGAATCATGCCGTATTGACGGCCGAACTGACTGCCGTATCAGTGACTAAAATTATTGATACCGCCTTAAAGGTTTGTCCCAAATCACGTTTTTACCAGGCCTCAAGTAGCGAGTTATTCGGAAAAGTAAAAGTCGGACCACAAAATGAGGAAACGGGATTTTATCCCAGATCTCCCTATGGAGTGGCGAAACTTTATGGCCATTGGATCACGGTCAATTTTAGAGAATCTTTTAATTATCATGCCAGCAGTGGCATTATGTTTAATCACGAATCTCCACTGCGAGGTTTGGAATATGTAACCCGAAAAATTTCTCATACCGTGGCGCTTATCAAAAACGGCCAAGCCAGTGAACTACGACTCGGCAATATTGAAGGGCGCCGGGATTGGGGGTTCGCAGGGGATTACGTCGAGGCCATGTGGCTCATGTTGCAGCAAGAGAAGGCCGATGACTATGTGGTGGCCACAGGAGAAACTCATAGCGTGAAGGACTTTCTTGATTTGGCTTTTGGGAGAGTAAATTTGGACTGGAAGGAATATGTCAAAACCGACCCCGCCCTCTATCGCCCCATTGAGCTTGGTCCTCTCGTTGGAGATTTTTCCAAAGCGAAAAAAATCCTAGGTTGGACTCCGAAGGTGGGTTTTAAAGAATTAGTGTACATGATGGTTGATCGCGATATGGAATTAGTGACTACTGGTATTCAAAACGTATCGCGGTAAAACGCCATTGGCCCCCTGGCCGGTAGAATGCTCATAAAGCAGAGAAGATCTGGATTGAGGATAAAGAATGCCAAGTTTGGTGCGGACTGAATCTTCCACCCAATTTCTCAGCTCAACCATTTTTTCGGCCGAAAGATAATCAGTGAAAACAAAAGATTTGTACCCACCCTTCGGATCACCCTTGTAATACTCAGCGACTTCAAAAAAATCCACT
>JAHFAA010000079.1 GCA_023250775.1 Bdellovibrionales bacterium | reverse complement strand
TGCGAGGCCCCTGGAACAGGCAACCAGCCCTTTGATTATTACACACTCCCAAGCATCGTCGCTCATGGAAAATCTTCCAACGTCGTGGCCTGGTCAAGCGCCACTGATCCACGTCTTCAGACTCCCACAGCACAAAATATGTTTGTGACTGATGCTCGTTTCCAGGTCCGAGTCTTGGCCCAAACCTCACCTGGCAAGGCCATTGATACTTATAACCATGTTTGCACCATGGAGGCCCTGCCTTACACCAGACTGCAGGTCAAAGTTGGCGTGAAACTCCCGGGGGCCGCAACCTACTTTGCCAGCCATACTTTTGACTCCAGCGATAACAGCAAGATTGCTGTCGGTGGCTGCTCTCCTTCATACTCATTCTCCATGCCACCTCATAGTGGGCCAGTGGTGGTTGAAATCATGAATGTGAAGTGGGATTACTCTTGTACGTGGGATATGCAGATGGGTGTTGCGGAATCCTCAAGCTCATACTGCCCATGGGGTTTAGTCTGGACCAATGATTGCTACGAGCTGACCTTGCAAGTCGCCACCGACTACACCAAGGGACTTCCTTAAAGCTTCTTAAGGATTTCTTCCGCTAAATTTTTATGATTGGCCTTGGAAACTTCGACTAAGAGTCCGGGGCAAGTCACGTTGGCCTCGGATATTTTTCCCGCCAAAAGATCAAAGGCCACAAAGCGAATACCGTTTTTAGCCATTTGCCCACAAAGTTTTTCACATTGGGCCTGGAGTTCCGATCCTAAGGTCGTCGCCACATAGGTCGCCCCTTGAGCAAGGTTGGCCAAAAAATCACCTTTCTTGGGAGTCTTTAAAATACTACCGAGATGCTCGCCGTCAAAAAAAATGGAACGCACCTCGCCTTTAATCACGTCACCAATAAAAGGTTGGGCCACAACAACGCCTCCCATGTCTTGGCGCTTCTGCTCAAAAAATTGGCGTTTCTCCTCGTAGCTTAAATGATCGAGAGAGATTTTTTCCACGCCCATCCCTTGATAGAGGTCGAGGGGTTTCATCACCACCTCGCCTTGAATAAAGCGTTCAAAGGCCTCAAAAGAAGCGCCCACAAAAGTTGGATGGGATGGGGCCATGGAGTAGGCCGTTAGCTTTTCATTAAAAAGAAGAATGCCCGCAGGGTCGTTCACGATCTGCAATCCGCGCTCTTTTAAGGCCTCCAGCATCCAAAGATAGCGCAAATAACGCCCATCAAAGGGTGGATCAAGGCGCATGTGAAACCAGGAGATATGCTCAAGGGGCAGCATGATCGGCGCTAAAAGTTCAACAGACTTTAAATCAAATCCATCGACCTCAGTACGCAGAGGGTAGGCCTTCCAGCTAATCATGCCTTCGTTGAGATAGTAAAAATCTTCTTCAAACAGGGCCAGGGCCTCATCGCCTTTGGCCTGAACCGCATGCGCCATGAAGAGAGAAGAATCTTTCTTCACCTTAAGTTTTTCCAAAGCATCAATAAAAAAAACATGCTTGGCCATAAATTACTCTGTTTTTGCCGTGAGATAGTCCGCGAAATCCTGATCGGGTTTCTCTTTCTTGTATTTTTTGTACACAACTTCCAAATACTCTAAAAATTTGGGCAAACTTAACTGAAGTTTATTACGCAAGGCCCGGATGCGGTCACTCTCCTGATCATAGGTCAAAAAAGCGGCAAAGGCAGCGTTGTTCCATTCCCGTTCAATCGGCAAGCAGTCTTCATCAGGAATTTTGCCTTCAACGCACATCTGACGGCCCTCGGCCTTAAATTCTTTTTCAAATTCCAAATACACCTGCTGGGCGCGGGCACGATCTAAGACTGGTTCATTTCCCTTGGCCGTTACATAGCGAGCATTCAATACATCAATCTTTTGGCGAATCATGGCATCAATTTTTTGTTGCATGGCCAACTTCTTTTCAACCTCAGCTAATTTGTCGCCGTCGAATTTAAAATAGATTTTGGCCAACTCCTCGGCAAAATAATCGGCCAGCGACTCGTTTAAATCAATCTCGTCCTTTATGAAAAAAACGGTGTGAAAAAGTTCATGAAAAATGACATTGGCCAATTCCCAATCATTCCAATGGAAAAAAGATGATAAAATGGGATCTTCGAAATAACCTAAAGTCGAATAGGCGTAGACCGGGCGGACATAAGTGATCAGACCTTGCTCATCCAACTTTTTGGCCCAGGCCTTGGCATCTTCCTCAGCAAAAAAACCCAGATAGGGAAAATCCCCCATAAAAGGAAACCACTCCTCGTGGGCCTTGACCTCATCATAAGGGGAGGCAATAACCAGATAAGACACGGCCTCCTGTTTCAAAAAGGCCGATTTGGAATAAATGCCGGAAGTCGGGCGCGAAAAAAACTTATAAAAAAAATCCTTTAGCTCCTGAATCTTTTTAATGCGCTCCTTGGCCTCGACCGGCACGCCGGCATCACTCAAAACTTCTTGATTCGGGCGAGCGCTTCGCAGAAGTTTGAACTGTCCGATCCCTTGATGGTACAAATAGGAGGTCTTGGCGCATGAGGAAAGCAGCCCTAGCAAACTCAACATTATAAAAAAATTTCGCATGATCATCTGCCAGAGTTTAAAAAATCCAGCTCAAACCGGCCATGTATTTGAGATTATCCCGCGCCTTATCGGTTTTAAAGGCCTCAAAAACTGTCTGCACAGAACCCTTAATCGCAAAATACTGAGTTATGCCGACTTCCAGGGCCAACGAACCAAAAACTGATTTTATTCTTTGCTTCGACACGGGAGTCGTGAGTGTCGGGAAAGTCGTTCCAGACACGGTATCGCGAAAAGTATAATCAGTGGCGTCCGACACTTCCTGAGTGGCGTATCCCATACTAATGTGGGGACGAATACGAGATTGTCTGGAAGTCATGAGCCAGCGAATCCCGGCACCGTAGGTAACATTGGTGACACGATTTTGGGTCGAATCAACAACCGCAGTGGTTCCTGAGACAGCAATATTTTCATGTTCTGTTGTGGTATTTAAAGTGTGCGAATAGTTGAATTCAAGCGCGAAATTTTGGGTGAAATAAGTGGCCAGAGTACCTGCATAGGTCCGTGCGACGATCGTGTTCTGCCGATATTGGCCATACACCTGCCGATCATAATTAAAATCGGCATTGAGTTCAGAATAGGCATAAACTTGGGGTGCCAAGAAGATCAGAAAGGTTAAAAGATAGAGCTTAGAACTCATGCTCTTATTGTACTCGAAGGTCAGGAGCGAGTCGGACGCCTTCCGTGATCAAGCAAAATTTTCCCCTGACAGCTCAATGCCGTAGCGCTAGTGACAAGAACATCCACCCAATGCCATTGATAATCCGTGGTGGGAGTCTCTGGTAAAAAGTGCACGATACGGTTACAAGATGTTCGACCGCGCCACTTCTTGACTCCCCCCTGATCGCCATGGCCTTCCACCAGCATCAGGAAACGCTCGCCCACGATGGATTGTCGAAGCCGTTTTTGAATATCAAGCTGATATTTTTGCAAATACTGTAAGCGCTCGCTTCTGACCTCATCACTTAAATGATCGACCATTTTGGCCGAGCGAGTATTGTTGCGGGGTGAATAGACGTAGCTGTAGGTGAAATCAAATTGGGCCACATCAAGAAGTTTCATTGTATCTTGAAATTCCTCATCAGTTTCGTTCACAAAACCTACTATAATATCTGTTGTGAGCACGATTTCCGGTTGTGCTCGCTTAAGCTTGTCCACAATTCCCATGTAATGTTCGACGGTATATTCACGCAGCATTCGTTCCAGAACAGAATTTGAACCACTCTGAACGGGCAAATGCAGATGTTTGGACAATTTCTTAAGTGATCCGTGGGCGGCAATCAGTTCGTCACTCACGTCATAAGGATGGGAAGTGGTATAGCGGATTAATTCCAGCCCCTGAATCTGATCAAGTTCACCTAAAAGGGAGGCCAAAGTCTCGTTGTTATCGTGCCCGTAAGAATTAACATTTTGTCCCAGCAAGGTGATCTCTTGAATTCCCTGGTACTCCACCAATTTTTTGACATCGGTGACGATTTCCTGCATTTTTCGCGATTTTTCCTTACCCCTGGTATAGGGAACGATACAGTAAGAACAATATTTGTCGCATCCTTTGATGATATTGATAAAGGCCTGGGGCATGCCGTGGGTGATTTTAGTCTCAATCGAAAAATTATCACTGCGATCCCAGGAGTTGATGGCGAATTTGGAATCTCCGGCATAAGTGCGATAGACCATATCATTGATACAATCAATCACATCCGGCCCAAAGGCAAAATCAAGATGCTTATAGCGTTTGAGCAAATCCTTGCCTTCGGTTTGGGCCACGCAGCCCCCAACTCCGATGATCAAACCACCTTTGTTCTTTTTTACCTGCTTCATTTCCGCCAATTTGCCATAAAACTTTGAATTGGCGAGATCGCGAACGGCGCAAGTATTAAACAAGACCATATCGGCCTCGGCCAATTCCTGAGTTTGGGAAAAATTGAGATTTTGAAGATGGGAAAGGATGCGTTCAGTATCGTGATAATTCATCTGGCATCCGAAAGTCCTGATCCAAACCTTTCGGGGGGGGAATTCCATGTCACCCATTGTGACAACTTTTCGGCCTTGATCATCGATCAAAACCTGCTCTCGCACGTCGGAGACGCGAATTCCTAGTCCTGTATGGGCCTCTGAGGGGGTGACTGTCATGGGGAGTTATCTACCGAACGAATGGCCCTTTGTAAACGGCGTGGGGCCAGATCGCATATGCTGAATTTGGGCAAAAAAAAAGCGGCCTCTCGACCGCTTTTAACCTGGTATTTCTTACCAGTGAAATAATCAGCTTTGACTACTTCTTCTTTGTGGCCTTTTTCTTAGTGGCCTTCTTCTTTGCTACTTTTTTTGTAGCTTTCTTTTTAGCTGCCATGGAGTGCCTCCTCGTAAGTGAACTTCTTTAGTAAAGGATAAACATAATTTCCTTCTAACGCAAACAAAAAATAATTTTTTTCTAAAATTTTTATCAAAAAAATATTTCTTGTTCAAAAACTCATCGTCATTTGAAAAAAAAATTAAAGTTTTCTCTTCAATCGCAAAAAAAAAGCAGTCGACTGACAATTTTTTAGACTATTTTGGCCAGACGATCACAATCAAGGCCATTTTTTAAAACCAATCAGCACAATCTCCAAAACGCCGATGCAGACGCGTGTTCAGCAGTCGTAAAAGTTTTTTTTGCTAAAGATTTTGACAAAATTTTAGTCATTTTTTTATCACCGGGCCTCGATTTCGTGTTTCGAAACCCAAAGTGATAAAAAATGCCTGTTCGGAAATTCTTAATGGGCCGATTGTTCGCCACGTGGCCGAAAATGGAAAAAAAGATCGCCATTTTGAAGGGAAATCTCTACCGCCCCACCTTTTTCCAGGCGGCCGAAGAGCAATTCCTTAGAAAGTGGGCGGCTAACTTTATCATTTATGAAGCGTTCAATAGGACGCGCACCAAGTTTGGCATCAAATCCATTCTTCGCCATATACTGACGGGCCTCAAGTGTGACGATTAAATTAACCCCTTTTAAGGTAAGTCTTTCCTCAACATGGGCCAAAAACTTATCAACCACACTTAAGATATCGGCGTCTCCCAACCTCGAAAAATAAACAATACCATCGAGACGGTTTCTGAATTCAGGTGAGAAAAAATTCTTCAGAGCATGATCGCGCTTATTGGCGTTATCCAATAAACCGCTGGCACCGTGGAGCCCGATAGAACCGGCCTCCATCTCCTTGGCACCGGCGTTGGTGGTCATAATAAGAATAATATTTTTAAAATTGGTTGTCCTACCCATCGAATCGGTCAGACGGCCGTGATCCATCACCTGAAGAAGGATGTTAAAAATATCGGGGTGGGCCTTTTCAATTTCATCCAATAAAAGAACCGTATAGGGATTTTTCTTGATGACATCGGTCAAGACACCGCCATTTTCATGCCCGATATATCCTGGAGGAGCGCCAATCAGCTTGGCCACAGCATGTTTTTCCATATACTCGGACATATCAAAGCGTTCGAAATGGACTCCCATTTGAAAGGCCAGCTGTTTCGCTAGTTCAGTTTTCCCGACCCCGGTAGGACCAGCAAATACAAAGGAGGCCAGCGGCTTGCCTTCATTACCCAAGCCACTTCGTGAAAGCAAAATTGAATCAGTGACTTTTTCGATGGCCGCATCTTGCCCAAAGATGAGAAGTTTTAAATTTTCCTTCAAATTTCTTAATTTCAGCTTTTCATCGCCCACAACCGAACGCTCGGGAACCTTGGCGAGCTTAGACACAACCGATTCGATGTCTTTTAAGCTTATATTGATCTTATCGCTGTTTTTGCCTGTCCGTTTGAGGCGAACCATCGCTCCGGCCTCATCAATCAGGTCAATGGCCTTATCGGGCAAGCGTCGATCGGAAATATATTTTTCCGACAAATCCACAGCACTTTTCAGGACCTTATTGGAATAATGAACATTGTGAAAATCTTCAAATTTCGAGCGCAGGCCCTGAAGAATCTTATACGAGTCTTCGACCGAGGGTTCATCGACATCAAGTTTTTGGAAACGACGATTGAACGCCGAATCCTTCTCAACAAATTTTCGATACTCTTCGTGAGTCGTACTTCCCATGCAACGAAGTTGACCGCCGCTCAGATAAGGTTTTAATAAGTTGGAGGCATCCATACTGCCTCCTCCGGTCGCTCCGGCGCCCATTACGGTATGAATTTCGTCGATAAAGAGAATCACATCTTCACCTTTAGTACGACGGTCCACCAATTCTTTCAAAACACCGCGTAGGCGTTGTTCGAAATCACCACGGAACTTGGCACCGGCCAAAAGCGCGGCCATATCCAAAGTCCAGATCTCGGCCGACTTCAGAACTTCCGGCACCTCACCTTCAACAATTCGATAGGCGAGACCTTCGGCCAGGGCGGTTTTTCCTACGCCGGCATCACCGACCAGCATGGGATTATTTTTGCGACGACGACAAAGTATTTGAATAATGCGCTCAATTTCATTATGTCGACCGATAAGCGGATCGATCTGGCCTGCCTTGACTTGAGCATTGAGATTGACAGCAAATTCTTCCAAGAGCCCCTTGCGCTTCTTGGCCGGGCCTCGTGAGCGCTCCTCTCCTTCAAGAATTTCACCATCGCCCTCTTCACTTTGAACAAGTTCCTGAGCGCCTTCCCCATCAAGACCATTCAAGGGCCGATCAACTCCATGGGCCACGGCCTCCACGACACTCAGTCGTCCGATCCCCTGCTTTTCGAGCAAATAGATCGCGAAACTTTCCTTCTCGTTGTACATGGCGACCAACAAGTTAATTCCTCGAATTTGTTTTTTCCCGCTGCTTTGAACTTGAAAGGCCGCTCGTTGAATCACTCTTTGAAGCGAAAGACTGATTTCTGGCTGATAAAAAATGCCATTCATTTGCGCCAAATTGCGCATTTCCTCGTCGGCAAATTGGTGTTGACCTAATTTTTCAATTTGCTTGTCATTTAAGATGCTAAAGTTTTTAGGATTTTCAAGAAATTCTGCCAACTCCATCTGGAGTTCAGAAACTTTGGCGCCACATGAATCTAAAATAGAGACGACTTCGGAATCATCCAGCAAGGCAAGCAAAACACCTTCCAACGTCAAATATTCGTGGCGAAGCTCATTGGCCCGTCGAACGGCCTTATTCATAATCATTTCTAATTGCTGACTCATCATAATAATAACCTTCCTAATCTGGTTCTAACGAACAACGCAGAGGATGGGAGTTTTGTCGCGCCAATTTTTCCACTTTATTCACTTTTGTCTCGGCCACTTCATAAGTATAAATGCCACAGACACCCATTCCATCGATATGAACCTTTAACATAATAGCATGGGCCTCCTCATTCGTTTTACCAAACACCGTTTGTAAGACAAATACGACAAACTCCATCGTCGTATAATCATCGTTGTGCATCAGCACTTTATATAAAGTCGGCCGCTTAACTTTATCTTTCGTAATGGTAGAAACATCCCCCTCATTTTCCTCTCGAGTATTGGACTGGCCTATTGGTTTAAAGATGGGAGGCGCTTTTTCTTCGTCAATGGAGCTAGAATTAGAAATAAATAGATTATGCATAACCAAACAATATTCTCGGCCAACATGGCCAACTCTTGTCTAATTTTACATGATGCCTCTGGCAGGAGGCCACTTGCAAATTTTTCGATATGCTTGATTAAAATTGGCAGCGCTCAGCGATGATTTTATCAAAATACTGAGATGGTATGTGATTGCCAGGTTGCATGGAACACATCAAATTCGAAGAATCCACTTCATAGTAGACTAACTCTTCTTCTACTGCCTGATTGAGATATTCGATATAGCAGTCGGGAAAGCCAATCACATGGCCCAACTCATGAGCAATGGTCATTTTAAGGATAATTCGATTCTGCAGTACTGATGAAGAGATCACCAGCTCATTCGGTCGATCATCGCGCACATGCGAAAGGACATTGGCCTGGACATTTATTTTAAGCGCATTGGCAGGGACCACTTCCTTGGGATTCACAGGTACAAATTTAATAAAAAACTGATTATTCTGGCGCCAGTAGGATTGGCCAATTTCCAACAACGCGGAATCAACAGAGTCGCTTGCAGGCACATAGGGAATGGTCATGATGGTCATTTTTCCGTTGCTGGCCTTTTCACAAGAATAGTTTTTAGGCCCAGGACGCATCTCAAACAGAGGACGATAGTACTTCGCCTGAACCTGATCGCGGTACTGAGTATACCAGGCCATAATTTTTTTTGCCGCGACAGCACCAGCGAAATCTGCTTCACAAGCTTGGACCGAGCGACCACTCGCCTTGCTACACAAAGAAATTAAAGAGGGTCGGAGCCTGCCTCTCATCTCCAAATACTCTTGCCTACTCCATCCCTGAAATACTTCTTGCAGGCAAAAAGGCACTCCAGGAGGACGACGGCCCTCAGGCGTGCATTCATATCCTTTTAGGATAAGGTAGAAAGAAATATCTTTTTGATAATTTTTCGCCAACTCCTCGGCATGACAGTTAGCGTTTTCCCATCGCAAGGCCATTGACTCAAGCCCATAAAGTTGCGCCACAAGGACTCGTAGTTTGTAGAGCGTATCATAGGGAAGATTAGGTCCGGTGGTGAAATCAGGCGCCACCCCATTGTGGAGCCAGCGGCGAAGATCAAGATCCTTGAAGGTTTCAATTTCATTGCTCAGTTCGTCCAAAACTTTTTGTAATAATGAAACTGTAATGCGAAGAGGCTGCTGAGGACTTAGGTTAACATTGTAAGGATAGAGAATGCCCGCTTCCTTAAGAGAAGGGTATTGATAACGTTTATGATAGGCTTCGGCCAAGACATCAATTTTTTTTACCAAAGCAAAAATCTGCTCCGAAACTAAACCGTTGCCACCTTTATCCGACTGGCAGGCATAATCCTGTTGCGCATTCATGCGTCCCATAGGCTCGCTTTGGTCATGAAGCCCACAGGCCTGGCCGATACAAATGATTGCGGCCAATAAGACAATTTTTACAGGATGAAAATCCTCTGCTGGCCACTTGTTTAAAATATTGGCCTCCATAAAAAAAGTACTCTTAACGCGAATGATTAAAGTAGCGGTTCTTATAGTGATAAAAGATGCATGGGGCCACATATTTTTTTGAAATTTTTGCTTTTTTACACGACTGGGGGATTGTAAAATCAAGCCGTTAGACAACTCTATAAAAAAAAGACAGGGTTACGCTCTCTTTTCAGCAATAACAACGAAACTATCTCGCCGATCTTTGACACGGGCACTGACATAACAAATTTTCAAATTTAAATATTCCAGCATCTCGACCACCTGCTTTTCAGTCCATACATGCTGATGAATACTGCGCGTTTTTAATAAGTCTCTTTTGGATAAATGAGAATAGTGGATGGGCATCAGACCTTTTTTCACGACATTTTTAAACCAATCTTCAACATGGGTGTCATCATCAAACGCAACATTCATTTTGTAATCTTTAATCACATGCTCCAGCGTGGTCAGCTGGCGATGACTGTCATTCGTCCGATCCCTATGTGGCAAAAATAAAAATAATTTTCCTCCAGGAACAAGGACACGAATACAGTCCTCAAGCGTTTTTAAGGGATTGGCGATATGTTCGAGAACATGCTCACTCAAGACAAAGCTAAAACTATTATCGTCATAAGGGATCACACTGCCCTTAAAAAAAATTTTGTCGATCGAATCGTGTACTCCATGGGCAGAAAAGGCGTCACTCAAGATGGTGCGGTCTGTGGGACAGATCGTCCGCGCTCCAACACCAATTTCCAGGCCGAATCCGGTCGGTGCAAATTTTTTGATTAAGCCGCGTGAAAAAGAGCGTCGATGGGGTCTGTTTAAAAACTGATACAAAACCTTAAGGCCACGATCTTTGTAGAAAATTTTGAGATAGTGCCAAAAATCGCATTTTTCAAAAGGATAATCGGCGACTTTATATTTGATCTGATCTTCAGAATTCATTACAGCTCCAAACATTCAAAATGGCCGAATGATCGCGCCAATGAAAGAAATTTTTTTCCAACATCCACGCTGGATAACTAGTAAAAGTATTACGACACAAATTGGATTTTGAAAACCGCTCATATTCCTGATAAGTGGAGGTAATATAATGGCCTTTCCCTAAAGTACTGGTCCCTTGAGTCTCCACTTTTCTTCCTTCATAAAAAGGCATGGTCAGTTTGAAATAAGATCCATCAGGCTGAACTGGCGTAAGGTAAACAGATTCGGTATCGGCATAGATATATCGATAAAGGTTGACGGGAGAATGGGCCGGAGTAAAAAAGACCTTCAAAAGAAAAACAAGGTTGGTGACCAAGGCCAGCTTCCACCAAATTCTCCACCATCGCCCGGTTTGAGGGACCATACGATAAAGGAAATAAGGGGTAAGAATATAAAGGAAAGTCAGAAAGCGCAGTTCCTTATGAGGTATAAGAATATGAACGAACAAAAACGCCAGTGAAACAATGGCCCAGAAGGCGCCAAAATTCCGCTTCCAGTAAAGAACGCATCCCAGGGCCAAGAGAAGGGCCAAAGGCGGCCCGCCTTTCACGATGGGAGTGATCAAATAGAACCAAAAGGGACTGGTTCCAAACTCTGAGGCCCTGGATTGAAAGATATTGTATTTAAGATAGGTGAAGGGGGTGAAAGTCCAAACGCCATAGCCCCACCTATCAACGGCCACACCGACGAGAATCATCAGGACGAGGGCGAAAGAATGAAGGAGAAACCCCTTGATGTCCTTTTTAAGTCGCAAATTCCAAAGATTGCCGGCCAAGATGGGCACCCCCATCTGAAAGCGACAAAGAAAACTCATGCCCCAAAGAAGGCCGGAAAAAATTGAATTTTTTTTGCCGGATTTGAGGAAAAAGAAGGCCCCAATCATAAATAAGCTGGTAGACATCGCCTCAGAGCTGGTTCGAACGAGCAAAAAAGGCACAAACCAAATCCAGGTGGCAAAGGCCAAACTCTTATGATCATCCTTGGATAACAAAAAAAGTCCCAGCCAACCCAAGACACCATTAAATAGTCGAAAAATGAAGGTCAAAATAAAGGGATT